>NZ_BAAJMD010000050.1:0-428 GCF_057548395.1 Halopseudomonas sp. 4NH20-0008 | reverse complement strand
ATCGTTGGTATCCGTGCCACGACCAAGACCACTTGTACTGGTGTTGAGATGTTCCGCAAGCTGCTCGACGAAGGTCGTGCTGGTGAGAACGTCGGTGTACTGCTGCGCGGTACCAAGCGTGAGGACGTTGAGCGTGGTCAGGTACTGGCCAAGCCGGGCACCATCAAGCCGCACACTCAGTTCGAAGCTGAAGTGTACGTGCTGGGCAAGGACGAAGGCGGCCGTCACACGCCGTTCTTCAAAGGCTACCGCCCACAGTTCTACTTCCGTACTACCGACGTGACCGGTTCTTGCGAACTGCCCGAAGGTATCGAGATGGTCATGCCGGGTGACAACGTCAAACTGGTTGTGACTCTGATCGCTCCGATCGCCATGGAAGATGGTCTGCGCTTCGCGATTCGCGAAGGCGGCCGTACCGTTGGCGCCGG
>NZ_BAAJMD010000049.1:0-453 GCF_057548395.1 Halopseudomonas sp. 4NH20-0008 | reverse complement strand
AGTGACCTCTAGCGATGCGGCAGGCAATGCCGTTGATAGCACTGGCAGCTCGACCCACACGGTTGATCTCACTGCTGAAGCGGGCGTTGTAACTGTCGACAATATTACCTCTGACGATGTTGTTAATGCCGCCGAAGCCACTCAAACCATCGCCGTAACTGGCACCGCCACCGGCGGTGATATCAGCGAAGGTGACGTGGTTACTATGGTGATCAATGGCAGCGAATATGACACTACCGTTGACGCCGATGGCAACTGGACGGTGGATGTTGAGGGCTCCGACCTGGCTGCTGACACTGAGTTCGACGTGGTGGTCAGCTCCAGTGACGCGGCGGGTAACACTGTCGATAGCACGGGTACCTCGACGCACACCGTTGATCTGGTCGCTCAGGCTGGCACTGTCACCGTGAATAACATCACGGCGGACGACGTGATCAATGCCACTGAAGCGGG
>NZ_BAAJMD010000048.1:0-457 GCF_057548395.1 Halopseudomonas sp. 4NH20-0008 | reverse complement strand
ACTACGCCTGGAAACACCAGCCCATCGGCAAGCTTGCACTACCGTTACGGCATCACCCTCGGCCGCCATCTCGGACCTGATCCGTTCAATCAGTCGTCTGTCGATTCGAGATGGCGCTGTAACTTTTTTCGGAACTTGAGCTCCAGCATGGCCTCGCCATAGGCTTCCTTGAGCTCACGCAGCTGCGTTTCATACTGCTCGGCAATATCCTTGGGATTGGCCTTCAGGGCGTTTTCCATGCCAGCTTCGGCATCATCCATCCACTTCTCGATCTCCTGCTGAGTGAGATCGTAGTGGCGCGCAGCCTCGGGCACTGTGGTTTGCCCTCGATAGATTTGCTTGATCAGCTCTGCTTTGCGTTTGGCTGTCCAGCGCTTGATGTCAGGTTCTTGGGTCATGCGTAACTCCATACTCTGGAGCGACTTTAGCATGTGCAGGTTTTTACTGGGTCATTACA
>NZ_BAAJMD010000047.1:0-501 GCF_057548395.1 Halopseudomonas sp. 4NH20-0008 | reverse complement strand
GGTTCAGATTTGGCTGCGGACACCGAATTCGATGTAGTGGTCAGCTCCAGCGATGCCGCAGGTAACACCGTCGATACCACCGGCACATCTACTCACACTGTAGATCTGACCGCCCAGGCTGGCACCGTCACTGTGGACAATATCACCGCTGACGACATCATTAATGCCGCTGAAGCCACTCAAACTATCGCTGTGACCGGCACCGCCACCGGTGGTGATATCAGTGAAGGCGACACCGTTACCATGGTGATCAACGGCACTGAATACGACACTACTGTTGATTCCGACGGTAACTGGACTGTTGATGTAGCTGGTTCAGACCTGGCTGCAGATACCTCCTTCGATGTGGTAGTTGCGTCCAGCGATGCAGCGGGCAATACCGTCGAGACAACAGGCACTTCGACTCACACCGTGGATCTGGTTGCTCAGGCCGGCGTCGTGAGCATCGACAACATTACGGCCGATGACATCATCAATGCCGTCGAGGCAGCAGAAACCATT
>NZ_BAAJMD010000046.1:0-530 GCF_057548395.1 Halopseudomonas sp. 4NH20-0008 | reverse complement strand
AGCAAACCGCACCTGAACGTCGGCACCATCGGTCACGTTGACCATGGCAAGACTACTCTGACCGCTGCGCTGACCAAGGTCTGTGCTGAAACCTACGGCGGTTCCGCCCGTGCTTTCGACCAGATCGATAACGCGCCGGAAGAAAAGGCTCGCGGTATCACCATCAACACCTCGCACGTAGAGTACGATTCTCCGACTCGTCACTACGCGCACGTTGATTGCCCTGGTCACGCTGACTACGTCAAGAACATGATCACCGGTGCTGCGCAGATGGACGGCGCGATCCTGGTTTGTTCCGCTGCTGACGGCCCGATGCCGCAGACTCGCGAGCACATCCTGCTGTCCCGTCAGGTAGGCGTTCCCTTCATCGTCGTGTTCCTGAACAAGGCCGACATGGTTGATGATGAAGAGCTGCTGGAACTGGTTGAGATGGAAGTGCGCGATCTGCTGAGCACGTACGACTTCCCAGGCGACGACACGCCAATCATCATCGGTTCTGCGCTGATGGCGCTGAACGGTCAAGATGACAA
>NZ_BAAJMD010000045.1:0-613 GCF_057548395.1 Halopseudomonas sp. 4NH20-0008 | reverse complement strand
TGATGATGGCCAGTTCGGTGTTGCCTTCCGCTATTTTGCACAGGAACTGAACGATACCGAGTTCGGCTTTTACTTCATGAACTATCACAGCCGTACTCCGTTCTACTCCAACATTGCAGGTAGCTACTTGGGTCTTACTAGCGTCCTGGCAAGTAACCCTGGTGCGCTCGGCCCAATTGTTGGTCCTTTGCGTCCGGGTGGACAAATTACCAGTGACAAGAATGGTGACGTAGGCCCAGCCGGCTATTTCTTTGAATACCCTGAAGATATCCGCCTTTACGGTGTAAGTTTCCAGACCAATATCGGCGGTACTTCAGTTGGTGGTGAGTTCAGCTATCGCCCCAACATGCCAATGCAAATTAGTACAGGCGATCAAAGTCGTGCAGCTTTGTTGGCAGCAACCACTGTGCCTGGTGTTGTTCCATTAGTTCCTGGCTCTGATAACACTCATCGCGGTCTTGAAGGTCAGGTTCAAGTGGGTGACTATTTGCCTGGTTACCAGCGCAAAGAGTTTTATCAGGCTCAAGTCACCGCTATTCACTTTATCGAGCGGGTTATGGGTGCCAGCCGACTGTCGCTTGTTGGCGAAGTGGGTGTAAACCATATTGGTGGC
>NZ_BAAJMD010000044.1:0-613 GCF_057548395.1 Halopseudomonas sp. 4NH20-0008 | reverse complement strand
CGATGATGGCCAGTTCGGTGTTGCCTTCCGCTATTTTGCACAGGAACTGAACGATACCGAGTTCGGCTTTTACTTCATGAACTATCACAGCCGTACTCCGTTCTACTCCAACATTGCAGGCAGCTACTTAGGACTGACGACTGTTCTGGGCGGAAATCCCGCTGGGCTTGGCGGTATCATTGGGCCCTTGCGTCCGGGTGGACAAGTTACCAGTGACAAGAATGGTGACGTAGGCCCAGCCGGCTATTTCTTTGAATACCCTGAAGATATTCGTCTGTACGGTGTAAGCTTCCAGACTAACGTCGGAGGAGCTTCAATAGGCGGTGAACTCAGCTATCGCCCGAATATGCCTATGCAAATCAATACGGGTGATATGAGCCGTACTGCTTTGTTGGCAGCAACCACTGTGCCTGGTGTTGTGCCACTTATACCTGGTAGTGATAACACTCACCGTGACCTCGCTGGCCAAGTTCAAGTAGGCGACTACATTCCTGGTTACCAGCGCAAAGAGTTTTATCAGGCTCAAGTCACCGCTATTCACTTTATCGAGCGGGTTATGGGTGCCAGCCGACTGTCGCTTGTTGGCGAAGTGGGTGTAAACCATATTGGTGGT
>NZ_BAAJMD010000043.1:0-644 GCF_057548395.1 Halopseudomonas sp. 4NH20-0008 | reverse complement strand
GATTTCACCGCCCGTGGCGGTACCAGTTACGGCGATGGTTTGGCCTGCTTCAGTGGCGTTAATCACGTCATCAGCGGTGATGTTATCGACAGTAACCGTGCCAGCCTGAGCTGCCAGGTCAACGGTGTGGGTCGAAGCACCCGTGCTTTCTACTGTGTTGCCTGAAGCATCGCTAGAAGTAACAACTACATCGAATTCGGTATCAGCAGCAAGGCCTGAACCGGCGACATCCACCGTCCAGTTACCATCCGCATCCACTGTGGTGTCGTACTCAGTACCGTTGATCACCATGGTGACGGTGTCACCTTCACTGATATCGCCACCTGTGGCGGTGCCATTTACGGCGATGGTTTGGCCCGCTTCAGTCGCATTGATCACGTCATCCGCCGTGATGTTATTCACGGTGACAGTCCCAGCCTGTGCAACCAGGTCAACGGTGTGGGTCGAAGCACCCGTGCTTTCAACAGTGTTGCCTGCGGCATCACTGGAGCTGACCACTACATCGAATTCAGTATCCGCAGCCAGATCGCTACCGGCCACATCAACTGTCCAGTTGCCGTCAGCATCCACTGTGGTGTCGTATTCAGTACCGTTGATCACCATAGTGACCACGTCACCTTCCGCAATGTCACCGCCCGTGGCGT
>NZ_BAAJMD010000042.1:0-660 GCF_057548395.1 Halopseudomonas sp. 4NH20-0008 | reverse complement strand
GCAGTAACGGGCACCGCTACCGGTGGTGATATTGCCGAAGGTGATGTGGTCACCATGATCATCAACGGCACTGAATACGACACCACTGTAGATGCCGACGGTAATTGGAGCGTCAACGTAAGTGGCGCTGATTTGGCTGCTGATACTGAATTCGACGTAGTGGTCAGCTCAAGCAGTGCTGCTGGTAATACCGTCGAGACAACAGGCACTTCGACCCACACCGTCGACCTGGCCGCTCAGGCCGGCACAGTTACTGTGGACAACATCACCGCTGACGACGTTATCAATGCCTCTGAATCAGCTCAAAGCATCACCGTGACGGGTACTGCCGTTGGTGGCGACATTGCCGAGGGTGACGTGGTCACCATTGTGATCAACGGCACTGAATACGACACCACAGTGGATGCTGACGGTAACTGGACTGTTGATGTTGCGGGCTCCGACCTGGCTGCAGATACCGAATTCGATGTGGTTGTTACCTCAAGCGATGCTGCAGGCAACACCGTAGAAAGCACCGGCACTTCAACGCATACCGTTGATCTGGTCGCCCAGGCTGGCACCGTTGCTGTCGACAATATCACCGCTGACGACATCATCAATGCCGCCGAAGCCACTCAAACCATTGCAGTAACGGGCACCGCTACCGGTGGTGATATTGCC
>NZ_BAAJMD010000041.1:0-898 GCF_057548395.1 Halopseudomonas sp. 4NH20-0008 | reverse complement strand
CGTGACTTCCAGCGATGCTGCAGGTAACACCGTCGATACCACCGGCACATCGACTCACACTGTTGATCTGGTAGCTCAGACTGGCGTCGTTACCATCGACAATATCACCGCCGATGACGTAATCAATGCCGCTGAATCAGCTCAAACCATCGCCGTAACTGGCACCGCCACGGGTGGTGATATCGCCGAAGGTGACGTGGTCACCATGGTGATCAATGGTACTGGATACGACACCACAGTCGATGCCGATGGCAACTGGACTGTGGATGTTGCTGGTAGCGATCTCGCGGCCGACATTGAGTTCGACGTGGTTGTAAGCTCTAGCGATGCCGCAGGCAACACCGTAGAAAGCACGGGTACTTCGACCCACACCGTTGACCTGGTAGCTCAGGCGGGCACTGTCACCGTGAATAACATCACGGCGGATGACGTGATAAACGCGGCCGAAGCGGCTCAAACTATTGCCGTGACCGGTACCGCCACGGGCGGTGACATTGCTGAAGGTGACGTGGTCACCATGGTGATCAACGGCACTGAGTACGACACCACCGTTGATGCCGATGGCAACTGGACTGTGGATGTTGCTGGTAGCGATCTCGCGGCCGACACTGAATTCGATGTGGTAGTGGCGTCCAGCGATGCCGCCGGCAACACCGTCGAGACCACAGGTACCTCGACTCACACAGTAGATCTGGTTGCCCAGGCTGGCACTGTCACCGTGGACAACATCACCGCCGATGACATCATCAATGCCGCTGAGGCGACTCAGACCATTCCTGTCACTGGTACCGCCACAGGCGGTGACATTGCGGAAGGTGACACCGTCACCATGGTGATCAATGGCACTGAATACGACACCACGGTTGATGCTGCCGGTAACTGGACTGTGGATGTAGCT
>NZ_BAAJMD010000040.1:0-971 GCF_057548395.1 Halopseudomonas sp. 4NH20-0008 | reverse complement strand
GACCTGGAAGACTACGACTACCCCGGCCTGTTCACAGAACGCGCCCGCGGCAAACACCTGGCCAAACGCACACTGGAGCGGCACCGCAGTGACTACCGCCTGGCTGAAGGCAAGAGCGATGTGCCCAGCCTGATCAGTGGCCATTTCCTGACCCTGTCCGACCACCCCAGAGCCGACTGGAACGACCTGTGGCTGATTACCGGGATTCGCCACGAAGGCAAACAACCCCAGGTGCTGGAAGAATCCGTCACCAGTGACGTCCGAGCCGAAGACGGTTTTACCCAGGGCTACCGCAACCAGCTCACCGCCACGCCCTGGGATGTGCCGTTCAGACCACAACTGAACCACCCCAAGCCCAAGGTACTCGGCAGCCAGACGGCGGTCGTCACCGGCCCGGCTGGCGAAGAGATTCACTGCGATCAATACGGCCGCATCAAGGTGCAGTTTCACTGGGACCGTGAAGGTCAGGCCGACGAACAGACCAGTTGCTGGCTCAGAGTCTCTTCAAGCTGGGCCGGTAATCAATATGGCGGCATCGCCATCCCCCGCATCGGCATGGAAGTGCTGATCACCTTCCTCGAAGGCGACCCGGATCAACCGCTGGTCACCGGCTGCCTGTACCACAAGGGCCATCCCACGCCCTACGCGCTACCAGCACACAAGACCCGCAGCGTGTTCAAAACCCTGAGCAGCGCCCCCGGTGGCGGCGGTGGTGGCTACAACGAACTGCGCATCGAAGACAAGCAAGGCGAAGAACAGATCTACCTGCACGCCCAGCGCGACTGGGACGAGAACATCGAGAACGACCAGAAGATCCGCGTCGGCAACGAACGCCATGACCGTGTGGAGGCCAACAGCTACAGCGAATTCATGGCTGAAGAGCACCACACCACCCACGGCGAGCGCAAAACCGAGATCAAGGCCAATGATCATCTGACCGTGGGTACCAGCCAGCATATCAAGCTGGGTAC
>NZ_BAAJMD010000039.1:0-1197 GCF_057548395.1 Halopseudomonas sp. 4NH20-0008 | reverse complement strand
GGTAATCCCCCCATTTTTAGCGGGGTTCAGAAGTAGAGTCAGGCCACCATGGCCAACTTCTGTCGCGGCGTGATGCCACCCAAGGCCATATTTGGCCGTTCGTTATTGTATGTCCATAACCAACGTGTCGCGAAGTCCTGGACCTGCTCAATCGAGTCGAACAGATAGTGCGACAGCCAGTCATAGCGTACGGTTCGGTTGTAACGCTCGATATAGGCATTCTGTTGCGGCTTGCCCGGCTGAATGAAGCTGATGGTAATGCCACGCTTCTCTGCCCATGCAGCCAGCTTGCCACTGATGTACTCGGGGCCATTGTCGCAACGGATCGAGGCTGGTTTTCCCCTCCATTCGATGATCTGGTTCAAGGCTCGGATAACACGCTCAGCAGGCAGTGACAGATCAACCTCTATACCCAGTCCTTCACGGTTGAAGTCATCCAGCACATTGAACAAACGATAGCTGCGACCGTCGCTGAGTTGGTCGTGCATGAAGTCCATAGACCAGCATGCATTGATTGCTAAAGGCACTGCGAGTGGTTCAGGCTTCTCACGCACCAGGCGCTTGCGGGGCTTGATGCGCAGATTCAACTCAAGCTCTCGATAGATGCGATAGACCCGCTTATGGTTCCAGCCAAAGCCCTTCACGTTGCGTAAGAACAGGAAGCACAAGCCAAAGCCCCAGTTGCGCTGATTGTGGGACAGGCGCAATAGCCAGTCGGCGATCAGCGCGTTCTCAGTGCTCAGTCGGGCCTGGTAGCGATAGCAGGCCTCGCTGATACCAAACAGAGCGCAAGCCAAGCGTATGCTGACCTTCTTATCGCTAACTGCTTTGTGCGCCATCTCGCGGCGGTGAGACGGCTTCACCACTTTTTTTCGATGGCTTCCTTGAGGATCTCAGCCTTGAGACGCTCTTCGGCATACATTTTCTTCAGCCGCCGGTTTTCGTCTTCAAGCTCTTTAAGCCTGGCCATCATGGATGCATCCATGCCGCCAAACTTGGAACGCCATTTGTAAAAAGTGGCGCTGCTAAATCCGTGCTCGCGGCAAAGCTCCGGAACCGGCACACCGTTCTCGGCTTGCTTCAGGATTGCCAGAATCTGGCTGTCGGTAAAACGTGATGTTTTCATGCAGAATCTCCCTGCAAATAGCTTACGGAAAATTCTACTTCTGATCACCGCTGTTTTTCGGGGGGATTACC
>NZ_BAAJMD010000038.1:0-1230 GCF_057548395.1 Halopseudomonas sp. 4NH20-0008 | reverse complement strand
GAATCGCCCCCAGTATTCTAGACACTCGCCAGGCTCTGGTAATGGCGCTTTTCGAATTCGACCGGTGACAGGTCACCACTCGTGCCGTGCCGGCGCCTTGGGTTATAAAACATCTCAATGTAATTGAACACGTCTTGTCTAGCAGCCTCGCGTGTTGGATAAATCTGCCGCTTGATTCGCTCCCGTTTAAGTAACTGAAAGAAGCTTTCAGCTACCGCGTTGTCATGGCAGTTTCCCCGGCGGCTCATGCTTCCCACCAAGTGATTCGCTTTCAAGAAGCTCTGCCAGTCCCCGCTACTAAACTGACTGCCTTGGTCCGAATGAACCATCACACATCCTTGCGGCTTGCGACGCCACACTGCGGCTAACAGCGCGTCTAGCGCCAAGTCAGATGTCATGCGCGGCTTCATCGACCAGCCGACAACCTGACGCGAGAACAGGTCGATAACCACGGACAGATACAACCAACCTTCGTAGGTACGGATGTAAGTTATATCGGTCACCCATGCAACATTGGGCGCTGCTACATCGAATTGGCGATCCAAGTGATTGGGTGAAACCACAGCCGGCTTGCCACTATAACGACCAGGGCGGCGGCGATAACCCGTCTGTGAGCGCAACCCCTCACAGCGCATGAGCCGGGCTACCCGGTGCTTGCCACACGCCTCACCAGCTTCACGAAGATCCAGATGAATTTTGCGATAGCCATACACACCGCCGCTTTCCAGCCATGAGTGTTTAATCTGGCCTAACAACCGATGATCTTCACGAGCCCGATCAGACAGCTTGTTGCGGCACCAGGCGTAGTAA
Organism: Halopseudomonas sp. 4NH20-0008; assembly: GCF_057548395.1. Taxonomy (NCBI): domain Bacteria; kingdom Pseudomonadati; phylum Pseudomonadota; class Gammaproteobacteria; order Pseudomonadales; family Pseudomonadaceae; genus Halopseudomonas; species Halopseudomonas sp. 4NH20-0008. The sequence goes on along the minus strand of NZ_BAAJMD010000038.1, from coordinate 420 downwards.
CCGCTAGGGTGCACAGTCATCATTTTGCACAGGCGGCGCACGGGGTACAGGTCCACTTGGCTCTGAATAAACGCGTACCTCAATCGGACTCTCTGGCGAAGTACGCGGTGGCCTTTTTTAATATATCTCGCTCTTCGGATACGCGTTTCAGTTCGGACTTCAATCGACGAATCTCGGCCTGAAGCTCATCGTCCTGCTGCCGCTTCTCCGTGGGCTTGGAGTAGCGCTTGATCCACTGATAAAGACTGTGGCCTGACACGCCCAATCGGGCGGCGACCTCGGCAACGGAATGGCCTCGATCTGCCACCTGCTTGACGGCTTCGATTTTGAATTCTTCGGTGTAGCGTGGGTTGCTCATTGGACCTCCTGGGTGCCTCGATTATAAGGCCTGGAGGTGTCTACGAAACTAGGGGCGATTCA
>NZ_BAAJMD010000037.1:0-1231 GCF_057548395.1 Halopseudomonas sp. 4NH20-0008 | reverse complement strand
TGAATCGCCCCCAGTATTCTAGACACTCGCCAGGCTCTGGTAATGACGCTTTTCGTACTCGACCGGTGACAGGTCACCACTCGTGCTGTGCCGGCGCTTTGGGTTATAAAACATCTCAATGTAATTGAACACGTCTTGTCTTGCAGCCTCGCGTGTTGGATAGATTTGTCGCTTGATTCGCTCCCGTTTGAGTAACTGAAAGAAGCTTTCAGCTACCGCGTTGTCATGGCAGTTTCCCCGGCGGCTCATGCTGCCCACCAGGTGATTCGCTTTCAGGAAGCTCTGCCAGTCCCCGCTACTAAACTGACTGCCTTGGTCCGAATGAACCATCACACATCCTTGCGGCTTGCGACGCCACACTGCGGCTAACAGCGCGTCCAGCGCCAAGTCAGATGTCATACGCGGCTTCATCGACCAGCCGACAACCTGACGCGAGAACAGGTCGATAACCACGGACAAATACAACCAGCCTTCGTAGGTGCGGATGTAAGTAATGTCTGTCACCCAGGCAATATTAGGCGCCGCTACATCGAACTGGCGATCCAAGTGATTGGGTGAAACTACCGCAGGCTTCCCACCGTAATGACCAGGGCGGCGGCGATAACCCGTCTGTGAGCGCAATCCCTCGCAGCGCATGAGGCGGGCTACCCTGTGCTTACCGCAAGCCTCACCCGCTTCACGAAGATCCAGATGAATTTTGCGATAGCCATACACGCCGCCGCTTTCCAGCCAAGAGTGTTTTATCTGGCCCAACAGACGCTGATCTTCCCGAGCGCGATCAGACAGCTTGTTGCGACACCATGCATAGTAACCGCTGGGGTGCACAGTCATCATTTTGCACAGGCGGCGCACGGGATATTTGTCCACTTGGCTCTGAATAAACGCGTACCTCAGTCGGACTCTCTGGCGAAGTACGCGGTGGCCTTTTTTAATATATCTCGCTCTTCTGATACGCGCTTGAGCTCGGCCTTCAATCGCCGGTTCTCAGCCTGAAGATCATCATCCTGCTGTCGCTGAGCGGTGGGCTTGGAGTAGCGCTTGAGCCATTGATACAGGCTGTGTGCCGACACGCCTAATCGAGCGGCGACCTCGGCAACGGAATGGCCTCGATCTGCCACCTGCTTGACGGCTTCGATTTTGAATTCTTCGGTGTAGCGTGGATTGCTCATTGGACCTCCTGGGTGCCTCGATTATAAGGCCTGGAGGTGTCTACGAAACTAGGGGCGATTCA
>NZ_BAAJMD010000036.1:0-1537 GCF_057548395.1 Halopseudomonas sp. 4NH20-0008 | reverse complement strand
GCTGATTCAGCCGCGTTGATAACGTCATCCGCCGTGATGTTATTCACGGTGACAGTGCCAGCCTGAGCAACCAGGTCAACGGTGTGGGTCGAGGTGCCCGTGGTATCTACGGTGTTACCTGCGGCATCGCTGGAGCTGACCACTACATCGAATTCGGTGTCAGCAGCCAAATCAGCGCCGGCTACGTTCACTGTCCAGTTGCCATCCGCATCAACCGTGGTGTCGTATTCAGTGCCGTTGATCACCATGGTGACGGTGTCACCTTCCGCAATGTCACCGCCTGTGGCGGTACCGGTTACGGCGATGGTTTGGGTTGCTTCAGTCGCGTTGATGATGTCGTCAGCGGTGATGTTGTCCACAGTGACTGTTCCGGTTTGAGCGACCAGATCAACGGTGTGGATCGAGCTACCAACAGTTTCAACGTTATTGCCCGCAGCGCTACTTGAGCTAACCACTACATCAAACTCAGTGTCAGCAGCCAGGTCGGAGCCCTCAACATCCACCGTCCAGTTGCCATCGGCGTCAACGGTGGTGTCGTATTCAGTACCGTTGATCACCATAGTAACCACGTCACCTTCGCTGATATCACCGCCGGTGGCGGTGCCAGTTACGGCGATGGTTTGGCCCGCTTCAGTCGCATTGATCACGTCATCCGCCGTGATGTTATTCACGGTGACCGTACCTGCCTGTGCAACCAGATCAACGGTATGCGTTGATGTGCCGGTGCTTTCTACTGTGTTGCCAGCCGCGTCACTGGAGCTGACCACCACATCGAACTCGGTGTCGGCAGCCAGGTCAGCGCCGCTTACGTTAACTGTCCAGTTGCCGTCAGCATCCACTGTGGTGTCGTATTCAGTGCCGTTGATCACCATGGTGACCACGTCACCTTCCGCAATGTCACCGCCTGTGGCGGTACCGGTCACGGCAATAGTTTGAGCCGCTTCGGCCGCGTTGATCACGTCATCCGCCGTGATGTTATTCACGGTGACAGTGCCGGCCTGTGCAACCAGGTCAACGGTATGCGTTGATGTGCCTGTGCTTTCTACTGTGTTGCCAGCCGCGTCACTGGAGCTGACCACCACATCGAACTCGGTGTCAGCAGCCAGGTCAGCGCCGCTTACGTTAACTGTCCAGTTGCCATCCGCATCAACCGTGGTGTCGTACTCAGTGCCGTTGATCACCATGGTGACCACGTCACCTTCGGCGATGTCACCCCCGGTGGCGGTACCGGTTACGGCGATGGTTTGGGCTGATTCAGCGGCATTGATTACGTCATCGGCGGTGATATTGTCGATGGTAACGACGCCAGTCTGAGCTACCAGATCAACAGTGTGGGTCGAGGTGCCGGTGGTATCGACGGTGTTACCTGCGGCATCGCTCGAAGTAACAACCACATCGAATGCGGTGTCGGCCGCGAGATCGCTACCAGCAACATCGACAGTCCAATTGCCATCCGCATCAACCGTGGTGTCGTATTCAGTGCCATTGATCACCATAGTGACCACATCACCTTCGGCGATATCACCGCCCGTGGCGG
>NZ_BAAJMD010000035.1:0-1574 GCF_057548395.1 Halopseudomonas sp. 4NH20-0008 | reverse complement strand
TGTACCCAGCCCTGCGTGTCGGGCTCGGACAGGCTTTGGTCTTTACTCAGCGGTGTTTCCGAGAGTAACCAGGCCACCGTTGAGTCAATGCGCGCAACCAGCCTTATAGGCTCATCTTCCATCGGAAAGCCGAACGCACCCTGGTCAATGTAGCGCTGCACATCAAAGTCTGGCTGAGCCCGATACAGGCTGACGCTTTCTGTTACTGAGCGGAAGCGGTGAAGAGCGAATTGGCGGACATCATCATGGTCATTCACGGTAGCCAGCAAATAGGAGCTGCTGTCTCGGGTTACCAGCCCCAGAGGATGCAGTGTATAGCGCTTGAGTTCGCCTTTAAGTCTACTCATGTACTCGACATCAACTGCGTAATGATTGAGGAGGGCGTCGGTAAGGCCTTCCCAGATTGTAGCCTTGATCTCGGCGGGTATCAGTGACTTGCCATTCGGAATGGCACGTACCTTGCGACTCCATTGCGAAAAATCGTTGCCTTGCAGTCCGTCCAGGTGTTTGCGCGCGCTCTGGAACTTGTAGCTGATCTTGTCCATCGCAACCTTGGGCAACAAGCCGCGAACAGCTTCTTCTGCCAGCACCAGCGTCAAGGCGGTAACCGTATCCAATGCGGGGAGATCACTGTTGTAGTTGGCGATAAAACACCATTTGAACGGTTTGCCGCTCTTGTTGCACTCAAGCGGGAAGTGATCTGCCAGCTTTTCAAGATCACGCTGAACAGAGCGCGACGTCATATTGTAACCCTGTTCCTCCAGACGCATCTGAATGGTCGTGGTACTCAGGCTGTGGGGGGCTCTTGGCAACATCTGCAGGATGGCCAAGTGACGGAACAGGGTATCGCGCTGGCTCATAACGGCTCCTTGTTGGGCTATGCGACAGAAATAGTCGCATAGGTGGTGCAGGCTGTCACCTTCAAACACAGCAGGAGTACGCCTATGAATGGAACCTTCAGGCCTGAGCTTTTTGACCGCATCACAGCCCCCGCTAGCGGTGACAGTCTCCGTATCATTCACACTGACTATACAGACCCGCGTCCTTTGATCTGGGGCCGGCGTGATGATGGCCGGATTTTCCGGATTCCACTTACAGACAGTTTTGATACTGAATGGCAACCAGACGACCGGCATGCATTAGCAGTGAATGACCCAGCACGCATCCAAGGTTGTCTGCTAGGGGGCGCAGTGGGTGATGCATTGGGCGCAGCAGTAGAGTTCAGTGACTGGGCAACTATTCAAAAGCAATTCGGTCCGGCCGGTATCCGTCAGATGGCACCGGCTTATGGCCGCGTGGGTGCCATCACCGATGACACACAAATGATGCTCTTTACCGCCGAGGGCTTGATTCGCGCGACGGTCCGAGGCGAAGCCAGAGGGATCTGTGATATGCCATCGGTGGTTCATCACGCGTTACTACGCTGGCTTGCCACTCAGCATGTTCCAGCCTCTACCAAGGTGGGCATGGACGGCTGGCTGATCACCGAATCTGAACTGTGGTCCCGGCGCGCACCAGGTAACACCTGCCTCTCTGCTCTGAGTCAAAGCAGCCGTTTCGGCGAATTTGCCGTC
>NZ_BAAJMD010000034.1:0-1596 GCF_057548395.1 Halopseudomonas sp. 4NH20-0008 | reverse complement strand
ACCGTTACTGGTACTGCCACGGGTGGCGACATCAGCGAAGGCGACGCAGTCACCATGGTGATCAACGGCACCGAATACGACACCACAGTGGATGCGGATGGTAACTGGACTGTTGATGTTAATGGCGCTGATCTCGCCGCTGACACCGAATTCGATGTGGTTGTTACCTCAAGCGATGCTGCAGGCAACACCATCGAGACAACAGGTACTTCGACTCACACCGTGGATCTGGTTGCTCAGGCTGGCACCGTCACTGTGGACAATATCACCGCTGACGACGTGATCAACGCCGCTGAAGCTACTCAGACCATTGCTGTCACCGGTACTGCTACCGGTGGCGACATTGCCGAAGGCGATGTAGTCACGATGGTGATCAACGGAACTGAATACGACACCACGGTTGATGCTGCCGGTAACTGGACAGTGGATGTTGTGGGCTCCGACCTGGCTGCAGATACCGAATTCGATGTGGTTGTTACCTCAAGCGATGCTGCAGGCAACACCGTAGAAAGCACTGGCACTTCAACGCATACCGTTGATCTGGTCGCCCAGGCTGGCACCGTTGCTGTCGACAATATCACCGCTGACGACATCATCAACGCGGTAGAAGCAACTCAAACCATCACCGTTACTGGTACCGCCACGGGTGGCGATATCAGTGAAGGGGATGCAGTCAACATGGTTATTAACGGCACGGCATATGACACCACTGTAGATGCCGACGGTAACTGGAGCGTCAACGTAAGTGGCGCTGATTTGGCTGCTGATACTGAATTTGACGTAGTGGTCAGCTCAAGCAGTGCTGCTGGTAATAACGTTGAAACCACAGGCAGCTCAACTCATACGGTTGATCTGGCAGCTCAGGCCGGCACGGTCACTGTGGATAACATCACCGCTGATGACATCATCAATGCCGTCGAAGCGACAGAAACCATCACCGTGACTGGCTCCGCCACAGGTGGCGATATCAGTGAAGGTGACGCGGTCACCATGGTCATCAACGGCACTGAATATGACACCACCGTTGATGCTGATGGCACCTGGAGTGTTGATGTAAGCGGCGCAGACCTGGCGGCCGACACCGAGTTTGATGTGGTGGTGAGCTCCAGCGATGCTGCTGGCAATACTGTAGAAAGCACTGGCACTTCAACCCATACCGTTGATCTGGTCGCTCAAGCTGGCACAGTTACTGTGGACAACATCACGGCTGACGACATCCTCAATGCCGTCGAGGCAGCAGAAACCATTACCGTTACTGGTAATGCCTCCGGTGGTGATATCAGTGAGGGCGATGCCGTCACTATGGTTATCAACGGCACTGAATACGACACCACTGTGAATGCCGACGGCACTTGGACAGTGGATGTTGCCGGAAGCGATCTCGCTGCGGACACCGAGTTCGATGTTGTTGTGAGCTCCAGTGATGCCGCCGGCAACACTGTAGAAAGCACAGGCACTTCAACTCATACCGTTGATCTGGTCGCTCAAGCTGGCACAGTTACTGTGGACAACATCACGGCTGACGACATCCTCAATGCCGTCGAGGCAGCAGATACCATTACCGTTACTGGTGCCGCAACAGGTGGTGACATTGCT
>NZ_BAAJMD010000033.1:0-2456 GCF_057548395.1 Halopseudomonas sp. 4NH20-0008 | reverse complement strand
GTGCTGGAAGATGCGTTGGTTGGTGCGCAGGCCCAGATAGAACAGGTGCGGCACGATACGCAGGTGATAACGGGTCAGACGTTTGCCGGCATCGCCCTGGGCGACGCGGTGAATCAGGCCATGGATACCCTTGTCCTGCCCGGCAAAGCTGAGAAAGGCCGGTTGCTGCAACAGGGTTTCGATATCCAGATCCGGGCGTTCGCTGACCAGGACCAGCTCGAAGCGATAAGGCTGGCTGATCTGCTCGACGCCGTCGAAGGACAACACCTTGAAGTCGTGGCTGATGCCGGGGATAGCGAGGGTGAAGTCGGCCTGATTGGCGAGGTTGAACATCCGATGTTCCTTGTCTGACGCGGGCAGTATCCAGATTAAAAACCCCCGGCCGCCTGAGGCTGACCGGGGGTTTCATTATCCCCGAATTACGCGGAGACGGGTGTGCGCCAGTCGTCAGAACCGGAGGTTCCTGATACTTCATGGGTCCAGACGATCTTGCGGTAGGTGAAGTACACATCTTCCAGATGGGTGAAGTGTGACATGCTCGGATCCTGACAGTTCGGCATGTGCGACTGCACGTCAACGATGATGGCGTCTTCCAGTTCGATGGTGAAGTACTGCTCCTGGGTGCCAGTGGAAGAGGTGCGGTACCATTCCAGGCGGCACTTGTTCAGGCGCTCACCGGAGGTCAGGGCGTTGAACAGCAGGGGCGACGACTTGTCGAACACCTTGGTGATCATCAGCGGCTTGTGTACGCGCTGACCGGTTGGCTGGCCGGACTGCGGATCGCGTGGAATGATGACCTGATGGTCAAAGGCCTGAACCAGGATCTGGTCTTCGTGACCTTCCTGGAAGATGTTGCCGACGGAATCCTCGGTAAAGGTGCCAGCGGTGATCAGGCCCTGTTTGGTGCCCTCAATGGTCATATACGCGGGTGTTGGCATTGTGCTCTCCTTGCCTGGAAAATGGACCCACTGTTGGGATCCGGGAGTCAGTACTGGAGCAAGGCCTGTGCCAAATAGGGTTTTACGTTATTTATCAAATGCTTGAAAAATACGCGATAGACCGCCAAGCGCATAATGCGAACTGGATCACATAAAAGTGCGCAACTTCTTGCGCAGTGCTGTGCAGGAAGTTGCGCACTCGGCTACAAGCCAGTAAATACAGGATCTACAGCAATCCATGCACAGTCTTATCCACAGAAGGGTGAGCAGGAAGTTGCGCAAAGACCGCTCGCCAAACCCAGGCTAGGCGGAACCCCCGGTTAGCAACAGAGTCAGAACTCCTGAACGGTTAAAACGAGGTAGTTCATGCGACTGACAACACTGATGCTGACATCAACCCTGGTGTTTTTACCCTTCAGCCTGCAGGCCACCGAGCGTGTAACCTATGGCGTAAGTGAAAAGGCCCTGCTGGCTGACCTGGATCTTGAGTTGCCAGCTAAACTGGATACCGGCGCCGTCACCGCCTCATTGAGTGCGCAGAATATCCAGATCATCGAGCGCCCGGATGGCGATTGGGTGCGTTTTAATCTGGCTTTGGACGATAAACAGCAGGGTCAGGTTTTCGAGCGGCCGGTTATACGCATTGCCCAGATCAAGCGCCGCGCCGCCGATATTCCGGATGATGAAAGCCAGAGCTACACCGAGCGTCCGGTAATAGCCATGCCGGTGTGTCTGGGTAATAGCCGCCATGAAATCGAAGTCAATCTGACCGACCGTAGCGGTTTTGACTACCCCATGCTGATTGGCTCGACGGCGCTGCAACAGTTCGAGGCGGTGGTGGACCCGAGCCTGACCTATTCCGCTGGCTCGCCCAACTGCTGACTATCCGGAGTATTGGCGGGTCGGCGGCTTAGTTGATCCGCATCAGAAAACTGCTGCAGGCTGACACCTGTTGTTACCCCTTGCAGTGTATTGGCGGGTGTCCGTTGCTGCAGGAAGCCTTGCAGATCGGTATGCTGAAGCTGGTTACTGCTTACAGGTCATGTCCGCCATGCCGTTTAAACCCCTGAATATGGATCGCCGTATTCCGCTGTGCATTCGCCCCGGGGATCAGCACTGGGTCAATGCGCCACAGGCTCCCGTGCGGCGCTGGCCGCTGGAACGCGAGGCGCCGGAAAGCGGGCAGGTCACCAGTCTGGTGGAGTATCTGCCGGGTGCCCGCTTTCCTGAGCACCTGCATCCGAATGGTGAAGAAATACTGGTGCTTGAGGGCGTCTTCAGCGAGGAGGACGGCCACTGGCCGGCCGGTAGCTATTTGCGCAGCCCGGCCGGCTCGCGGCACAGCCCCTTTTCCACTGAAGGTTGCCGGCTGTTCGTCAAACTCAACCAGTTTGCCGAGAACGATCACGCCTGGGTGCGGCTGACGCCCGATCAGCAGGTGAGCGAGCATCAACCCAACGGGCTGGCCTCGGTGCTGCTGCATGGGCTGAGCAGCGAGCAGACCCGACTCTGGACACT
>NZ_BAAJMD010000032.1:0-2878 GCF_057548395.1 Halopseudomonas sp. 4NH20-0008 | reverse complement strand
ACATAGGTGGCCAAAGTAGCGCCATCGGCAACAGTAATGTCGCCGGTGAACTCAGTGTGCAGCTCGGCCAAATAAAGAGTGCCGGAAACCACATCGACGTTGTTGGCTTCAAACAGCTCGGCAGAGACCAGTACGTTGCCGTTGATGAACGCGCGACGGATACCTTCGATGTCGCCGAAAATTTGGCCGCCATTCAGATACAGATTCGACTGGAAGTTACCGTCGATCGCTGAGCCACCGGATACGATGGTGCCGCCGGCGTTCTGGGTAATGCGATACAGGTTTTCGGAGTTGCTGGTATCGCCTGGGTCGGTGTTGAACAGGTCGTTGGTGATGCGAATGCCTGTGTCTTCGGCGTAAATGTAACCCTCGTTGACGATGCCGTTGGTGACGAGGAAGTCAGCGATCTGATCACTGCCCTCAGCCGGGGTACCGACTTCGATATTCTGGTTGCTCAGGGACTCGCGAATCTCGATACCAATGGCGCCTTCGCCGTTAGCGGAAATGGTGCCGGAGTTATAGACGCGGTTGTAGTCAGTTTCATCAAGACGCAGAGCAACACTTCCATCGCCGGTCACGCGGATGAGGCCAGTGTTCTCAACGTCGGTACCGACTTGCTGCTCGTCCAGCCCAAGGTTTACATCGCGAAGCTCAAGGCCGCGCGCTTGAGCGCCGCTCACAACAATGTCGCCGGAGTTGATTACGTCACGGCCGATATCGACGAAGCCCTGCGCGCCGAAGATTCCTGAAGTGGCATCTACCAAAATGCCATGCGCATCATCGGCTTGAACGTCGATAGTGCCACTATTGATGACGTCTCCGGTGATCTCGGTATTGGTGATCAGGAGGCCGGCAGTCGGGTAGTCCAGTTCTTCCAGGTCAGGGTCGCCGGCGCCACGGTCGTCACGAACACGGATAGTGCCAGCGTTCACGATATTGCCAAGAGCATCATCAACTACGCCTTCTGCGCCGACTTCAACGCCGACGACTTCCATTCCGGCAACGTACGTTCCGGTGATGTCGATCAGGCCGTTATTGACGATGCTGCCGCCGATCTCAGATGTTTCATTGTCGCCGTAAATGATGAAGCCCGGGTCAGAGCTGTCTGTCAGTGTGAACGATGCGTCGTTGGTGATGTTGTTGGTCACGGTGCCAACAGAAACAGCTGCACCAGAGCCAACCAGCTCGGCGCTTCCCTCAATCCGGATCTCATCATGAGAGTCCGCAGCCACGTAGACCATGTCGTCGTTGTTGGCGGTCACGGTCAATGCACTGGCATTGCTGGCGGCAGCTGCGATGGCGATGGCCAGTACGGTTTTATGAGCGAGTTTTGCCACTGAGTATTCCTTTTCTTGGTTTGGACTTGCGTCCGCGACCCGGTCTGGCGCGGATTTCTTCATTCCAAAATGATCTTAACGACCGCTTTTCTGGAATCCACTCAAGTAGGGAACCTTTCTCAAACCCAAGGTTGGGGGCTGAGATTGCCTGCTGACTTAATGGTCAGATTTGTGACCCCCAGCACGCCTCTGGTGTCATAATTGGTGTACCGCTCATCAAAAAAACCGGCGTCAAAGCGTTGCCTAATGAGTTGAGTGATGCCAAAATGCTTGCATTCTGGAGCCCCATGATGGGTATTCAGGCATAAAAATTTGTCTGCTGTGATGCCTTATTGGCACGGAGCGGATAAGACAGACAGAGCGATGACCCGTTTTTGACCAGGACGTCAAACACCTGGCTGGACCGGGCAACACTAGGGATGTGGGGGGGAGTAGTATGCGGCAGGTACTTGAGTGTACGGCGGATGCAGTTTCATCGAATCTGGACCCGATGAAGGCACGCCAACGGAAAGTTGTAGAGAATATCAGGGAACTCAGTGCGAACTTTACACTTCGCCAGGTAGCAAGTATTCATCGGATCAGCATGCCTTCTCTTCAGGAGCTGGCCGAACAGAATGACATCACCTTTCTTGATACTAGCGGCACCCGCTCGAAGCGCATTAGCAGCGAGCTTATCGCGCGTGAAAGATCTCACGTCGCCGCCCTGGTTCATCGCTCCATAGTGACGCGTAAGCCGGTAACTTCACTCGACTCAGACAAGATCTCACCCGCGCTAGCAGAACTCGCACGACGTCGAGATAACGAAGAAACGAACGCGTTCATTGATCATCTCCGCGAGCTGGGCAAGACCAACACCCGCGCCCAAGCCGCCAAACTGGCCGGCATCTCTCCGTTTTTCATGCGCACTTTGGCGTATGAGCACGAACTGGAGTTTACTGACGACACAGTGGTCCCTGATGGCTTTGCGGACCACGACAATGTGGCCAAGCTCAGTAAGAGCCTTTTTCGTGTGACCCGGTCCTTACCAGCCAACACCTTACAGCTCATGCAGCGCTTTATGCTGAGTGACGCCCCCGACGAGCTCTGAGCCATCCCTGTGCGGGTGGGCATGACCTTGTCCACCCCTCATCTACAATCTGTCCTACTTGATCCCCTGCCCCTTTGCCGCTTACCGTCACTGATGCCTCAAACGGAGATCCTGCATGGCGATTACTCAGAAGTACCTCGAGAGAAAGCGCACGAATGTAAGCACGCCCGAGACCCGGGACTGGTTTCATCACTGCACCAGCAATGGCCTGCCTTATGTAGAGGTACGAAACCTCAAGAGCAACATAGGCGTTCACTGGGACCACATCACACTGAGCCTCAGTGCAGAAGAACGGTTCCTAGCTAGGTATACGGAGTTTCGTGCGGGCGTAGAAGCGATAGTTAAACGCTGGGGGAGCGATGCTTCAGAGTGGCAGGTTTCTCAGTGGACGGTATGGATCTGGAAGCTAGACCTTGATTCGGCCAGAAATGCGGCGTGTGAGTTGTACGACCTT
>NZ_BAAJMD010000031.1:0-3202 GCF_057548395.1 Halopseudomonas sp. 4NH20-0008 | reverse complement strand
GATCCAGCTAAAGGCGCATTAATCCGACAAAGTGCTTGACGCCCCACTCACTCAACCCAATCCTCTTCCAGCTTCCAGCTTCCAGCTTCCAGCTTCCAGCTTCCAGCTTCCAGCTTCCAGCTTCCAGCTTCCAGCTTCCAGCTTCCAGCTTCCAGCTTCCAGCTTCCAGCTTCCAGCTGGAACACCAGCTACTGCGACATAAAACCGCATTACCCATTCATTCTGGCGCCCCGGGGCGTTATCATGCGCCTTTGCTCAAAACGGCTTATTGCATATGCTCGGTACCTTGCTGTCGATGATGAATGACGGGCAGTTTCATTCTGGTGAAAAGCTCGGTGAAGCCTTGGGCGTAAGTCGTGCGGCTGTTTGGAAGGCTTTATCGCGCCTGGAAATGGAAGGCTATCCCTTGCAGCGTGTACGCGGTAAAGGCTATCGCATTCCGAAAGGTGCAGTATTACTTGATGTGCACCAGATCAAATCCGGTTTGGCGGGCAATGCAGCTTCGCACTGGGCATGGCATCTGCATCAGGAAATTGATTCGACCAATGCCGAGGCGTTGCGCCTGATTGCCGCTCTGGGTATGCAGCCTGTGGTCTGTATCAGCGAGCAGCAGACGGCTGGGCGAGGTCGGCGCGGCCGTAGTTGGATCAGTCCCTATGCGCAGAATATCTACATGACCTTGGTAGAGCCTTTTACAGAGGGAGCCCAGGGTCTGGAAGGCTTGAGTCTGATGGTCGGTATCGTATTGGCTGAGGCGTTGGAGCAGTGTGGGCATAAGGGTGTTCAGCTCAAGTGGCCCAATGATCTGTTGCATGATGGCAAGAAGCTGGCAGGTATTCTTATCGAGATCTCAGGGGATCTGACGTCGGAGTGCGTGGTTGTCATAGGCCTGGGTGTTAATGTTCTGATGACAGTTGAAGCTGGCGAGCGTGTTGATCAATCCTGGACCTCTTTATTACGGATGGGTGGCGAGGGGTCGCTGGATCGTAATGCTTTGATCGCATGTTTTGCGCAGCGGTTTCATGAGGCCTTGTTGCGTTTTAGGCGTGAGGGCTTTGGCCCTTTTATACCGCAATGGGATAGTCGCGATGCCTGGGTTGGACGCGCTGTCAAAGTGGTTTCAGGGGCAAAGCAGATAGAAGGCGTCCATCGCGGCGTCAGTTCAAATGGCGCATTGCAGTTGGAAACGGCTGAAGGTGTGCTGTTGGTCAATGGTGGAGAAGTCAGCTTGAGGGTGAGTGATGCTGCTTGAGCTTGATTGCGGTAATACCTTGATCAAATGGCGCCTGATTGATCGTGAAGGGCGCGTACGAGATCGGGCCATGGCGCCGGATCTGGTCGACCTGCAGCTTTTGTTGGGTGGGCAGGAGCGGGAGATAAGGGCGTGCAGATTGGTCAGTGTTCGCTCTGAAGATGAAACCCAGGTGGTCATGGATCAGTTGACTAGTTGGTTGAAGCTTCACCCTTTGCTTGCGCGTGGTAGTAAAGAGTTGGCGGGTGTAACTAATGGCTATGCGGATCATCTACGACTGGGAATGGACCGTTGGTTGGCTGTGGTTGCAGCGTACAACCGATTTGCTCGCGCGTGCGTCGTGATAGATCTGGGTACTGCAATTACTGTGGACTTTGTGCGCGCCGATGGCCAGCATCTGGGTGGTTATATTGCCCCAGGCAGCGCCTTGCTGCGAACTGGCTTGAAGCGGCACACGCGTCTCATCCGCTACGATGAAACCTTGCTCGGGGATTTGATGTTGCCACAGCCCGGCAGCTCGACTGCAGAGGCGGTTGAGTATGGCTGCGATCTCATGCTGGCTGGTTTTGTCCGTGAGCAGTGTCGTATAGCAGATCAGCTGCTGGGCGAAGACAAGCTGGTTATTCTTACCGGCGGGGATGCGCAAAGGATGTCCGAGGCGCTCTCTGGTGCTTGTCATGTGATTAATGACCTGGTCTTTGATGGTCTGGCGTTGGCCTGTCCGATAGAGGTGAGCTAATGCGATCGGTATTTCTATTTTTACTCCTGCTGAATATTCTCTACGCGCTTTGGCAGTTGCAGGACGGGCGTGCTGATCAGTCATTATATGAACAGGCTGACGCTCCACTGGAGGTGATTCCCGATACCGTGAATACAGATACTGTCCTGAGTGATAACCGATTGCCGCAGGTGGAGGAGGTGTCGCAAACGGTCCTGTGTGTCTATCTTGGGACCTTCGAGCGTGCTGCAGAAGCTGAGCAGGTACGGCAGCGGTTGTTGGCGCTGTCTATTCAGTCTTCAGTGCAGACGCGGGACGTGAAGGATGCTGCAGACTATTGGCTGGTAATGCCGGTACAGGGTGGGCAGGCTGCAGCCATGTCCCGCCTGGCAGGATTGCAGGAGCAGGGTGTCGATAGTTTTCTGATCACGCAGGGTCGGCTGGCTAACAATATATCGCTCGGGGTATTTGGCCGAGAAGACATAGCGCTTGCGCGTCAGGCGCAGCTTGAAGAGCAGGGCTATGTAGTTCAGGTGGAAGTGCTCGACAAGACCCATAGTGAATACCTGGTCCAGGTGGACAGCAGTGCGCGCAGGCTGGTTGACCAGCCCCTGTTGGCGCGTTTGCGCGAAGACTTTCCCGGGCTGCAGCATCAGTTCCTGCCTTGCCGTTAGTCGCGCCTTTGATGAAGTGGCTGGGCTACAGCAAGCTGTGCGACCAGTCAGCGTGGCTGAGTCCTGGTCGTGACATCCGCATTTCACATTCAAGTCGCGGTTTTTGCTAATAAATGTATTGACAGGCAGGCGCCAAGTGAAGAAAATGGCGCCCTCTTACGGAGGGGTTCCCGAGCGGTCAAAGGGATCAGACTGTAAATCTGACGCGAAAGCTTCGAAGGTTCGAATCCTTCCCCCTCCACCAGATTTCGCAATAGCCAGAGCTCGGCGGGTTAGGCGGGTATAGTTCAACGGTAGAACCTCAGCCTTCCAAGCTGATGGTGCGGGTTCGATTCCCGCTACCCGCTCCATTCTGGCGTTGCACAAGGTGTAAGCTCATGTAGCTCAGTTGGTAGAGCACACCCTTGGTAAGGGTGAGGTCAGCGGTTCAACTCCGCTCATGAGCTCCAGTCCAAAAGGCAGATATGCGAATATCTGCCTTTTATTTAATGGTCGCGTGACCGCGCATTGCACTCACGAATAGGGGATCTCTCGATGGCTAAAGAGAAGTTCGAACGT
>NZ_BAAJMD010000030.1:0-3369 GCF_057548395.1 Halopseudomonas sp. 4NH20-0008 | reverse complement strand
TTTCTACACTGATTGGTCCTGGGGTTATCGTCTGCGTGCCCAGCTTGACTACAGCAACGTCTTTGCTGGTGTCAACCTGAGTCCGAACCTGACCTGGTCGCATGATGTTGAGGGTTACGGCCCGAACTTCACTGAAAACGCCAAGGCAATCAGTATCGGCCTGAACGCTGACTACGCCAACAAGTACACAGCCAGCCTGAGCTACACCGACTTCTTCGATGGTAAGTACAACACCAACGTTGATCGTGATTTCGTATCCGCAAGCCTCAGCGTAAGCTTCTAAGACTGGTAATTGGAGATAAGAATAATGACTCAAATGAAAAAAACGCTGTTGGGTGCTGGTGGTCTGGCGCTGAGCCTGTTGGCTTCCAGCGTCATGGCCCAGGGCCTGACTCAGGCCGAAATCGACTCTCTGGGCGGTCCAGTACTGACCCCAGTGGGTGCCGAGCGCGCCGGTAATGCTGCGGGTACCATTCCCGAGTGGACTGGTGGTCTGGGTCCGGATGCCGGCCGCATGGTTGGTGACAACTTCCAGTCCAACCCCTTTGCGGGCGAGCAGCCCCAGTTCGTGATTACTGCCCAGAACTACCAGCAGTACCGCGACAACCTGACTCCTGGTCACATTGCGATGTTTGAACGCTATCCGGAAACCTTCCAGATGCCGGTCTATGCATCCCAGCGGACTGTGGGCTACCCACAGGCTGTGTACGACCAGGTCAAGGCGACTGCCGGTCAGGCGCGTCTGGTTAACGGTGGTGACGGTATCGAGAACTTCTCTCACGGTACCTTCGCTTTCCCGATTCCGAAGGCCGGTGCCGAGGTAGTGTGGAACCACAACACCCGCTACCGCGTCAACATCAAGCGCTGGTACATGCAGGCCATGCCGCAGACCAACGGTTCCTACACCCTGATCAAGCTGGAAGAGGAAGTAGGTTATCCGCAGTACATGCCTGACGTAGATGCCTCAAGCATTCCCAACACCCTGCTGTTCTTCAAGCAGCGTGTGAATGCGCCGGCTCGTCTGGCCGGTAACGTACTGTTGGTACACGATACCCTGGACCAGTTGAAAGAGCCGCGCATGGCGTGGGTTTACAACGCCGGTCAGCGTCGCGTACGTCGTGCTCCGCAGGTAGCTTATGACGGTCCAGGTACCGCGTCTGACGGTATGCGTACCTCTGACAACTTTGCCATGTACAACGGTGCACCTGATCGTTACGACTGGACCCTGGTAGGCAAGAAGGAAGTCTTCATTCCTTACAACAGCTACCAGATGACCCAGCGCGACGTGACCTATGACGACGTGCTCAAGCCTGGTCACATCAACCCGGAACACACCCGCTTCGAGCTGCACCGCGTGTGGGAAGTTCAGGGTAACGTGAAGGCTGGTCAGCGCCATATCTACGCTCAACGTAACTTCTTCGTTGACGAGGATTCCTGGCTGATCGCGCATGCTGACCACTATGACGGTCGCGGTACTCTGTGGCGCGTAGGTGAAGGCCATATTGGCTTCAACTATGTGCAGAAGCTGCCGGGTTACTCCATCGAAACCCTGTATGACCTGCTGGCCGGTCGTTACATTGCCCTGGGCATGTACACCGAAGAAGTCTCTGCTCCGCAGTATGACTTCGTACCCAGCTACAATCAGTTCACTCCGGCCGCTCTGCGGGCCTCCGGCGTACGCTGATCGCATTACCTTCGGGTAATACGGAAAGGGGGCATCTTCGGATGCCCCTTTTTTTGTCTGCTGAAAAGGTAAAGCAACGTTTGTTATCGAGGTGCGATTCGATCCTGCAGGGGAAGCAAGAACTGATTTACCTGGGAGTGACCGAGTTCCATCTCGGTCAGGGAAGCTGCAGGCAGCGCTTGAGGGGTGAGGCGGACGCTAGACATAAGCCGCAAAGATCAAGCAGGCGTGCTGGCAGACTGCTTGAATTGTTCGCGAAAGGCCGTTGGGCTCATATCCGTCCAACGGCGGAATGCGCGGGTAAAGCTACTGGGGTCAAGAAAGCCAAGCTCAAAGGCAATCCGGCCCAGATTCAATTTGCCGTCCTGAATCAGGCGGATGGCCAGCTCCATACGCACTTCATCAAGCAATTTTTCGTAGGTGGTTTGCGCTTCACTGAGCTTGCGCCGCAAGTGCCTGGGGCTCATGTTGAAGGGGGTCGCGACCAGGTCTTCGGAAATTTCGCGCTCAGACACCAGCACACGAATGCGTTGCTTGACCTGCTCGGCAAAATCCACGTTGGGCATATTGCTGAGCATATCTTCAAGAGAGTCATCCAGACGCTTCAATAGAAAGGCATCAGCATCAGGCAACGGGGTGTTCAACAACTGCCGGTTCAGTTTGACCGACAGGCGCTTGGCGCCGAGCCGGGTCCGCCGGCCAAGAATATCTTCACAGTTGATGCGCGACTTCTCATGGTCATCTATCAAGCGTGTTTCCAGAACCAGCGGCATATGCCCTGGCTCAAGGGCGGCCCAGAGTTTGCTGCATTGAGCTATGACCGCCTCCATATGCATGGGGTGCGGCGTGCCCTTGGGTTGAAAGTAGATGGTCAGGTTCTGTTCGTCTTCAACGGAATACAGTTGAACCTGGGTGCTGAACACCGGGAAGTAGCGAATAATGCGTTGAACCGCTTGGCCAAGCGTCTGGCTCGATTGAGCTGCCAGAGCTAGTACTTTCAGGGTATTGGAGCAGTATTCCTTGCCCATGCTCAAACCGAAACATTCGTCTTTGGCCAGCGTAGATGCAGCGTGCCACAACCTGTTCATATCTGTTTGGCTGATTTGCGCCATGCTCAGATCGCAGGGTTTGCAGTAATGCTGCAGGTCCTGGGGTAAGTCACTGATGCTTTTGCCGTAAATGGCGAGGGACTGACCTATGCCTTGAGCCCAGAAAGCTCTCTCCTTGAGTCTTGTGCAGGGTAGGGGGTGAAGAACCTGGTTCATAGCGCTGGTTTTCCAGTGTTGTTTTTATAAGCTTATGAGCCGTATGCCATCGCCGTGCTATGCAACATACTGTTGCCAACATAATGCAATCACGCCGATTATGCAAAAGCATGCAACAGATAATTGCGTGCGTCAGATGGTGGCCATTCAGTTCATGAATGTCCGACTGGGGCAAATAATTCGTCCTTTTCGGACAAATCAAAACCATTCTCCGTGACAGACTTATCCCCGATGCCAGACGCCTCCCGGCGTGCCGGTGTCCATGATTCAATCTAACGGAGCAGCACAATGACAAAAAAAATGCATGCTTGGTCGCTTGCGGCACTCCCGCTGGCCATCGGCCTCGCCAGCTTCGCTGGCACCGCAACCGCAGCAACCTTTAATATCGGTCCCGTTCAGGCGCAGTTTGACTCCCAGTTA
>NZ_BAAJMD010000029.1:0-5494 GCF_057548395.1 Halopseudomonas sp. 4NH20-0008 | reverse complement strand
CAGAGGGCCAAAATGATACACAAGCTTCTAAACTGGCCGTTGCTGCTCATTCTCTCAATCAAACTGCGGTTACTGCGGATTTTTTTGGGTATGGCCCAGGCTCAGATTGATGATGCGCGAGACATGGTTTGCAGCAGTTGCGCCATCATCAAGGACGGCTGCGAAACACCAAGCCGCTGCAGGCTAAAACCCTTGCTGGATAAAAAGGCACTGATAGGTCAAGCCCTTGCTAATACAGAGTACCGAATCGCTGCTATCACTCGCAGTTAAGTGCCGATGAAAAATCATCTCCATGTCAGCGTGAACAGGAACCAGTTTGATGGGCTATCTTTTTTCAGGACCGTTCTTCGATTTTGTTATGTCTCAAGAGCCGCTGCAGAGCTCTGAATACTTTACGCATGGCTCGAGTGCGATGCTATTTCAGCAGGGTGGCAACCTGTATCGCTTGACTACAGACGGTGCTGGGCACAATTTTTTAGCTATAGAGTCAGAGCAAGGCAACCCCAACACGGTGCGAATCATTAAAAATTATGGCCCCGTTGCTCCAAATGATGCTTACCCAGAAGAGGAGTATTACTGGTTAGCTCAGGTGGAATGGCTGAAGCCGCTGCTTCCAGACAGTCCTCAAGGCGTCCGCTTGCAAGCCCTGTTTGATTCGTTGTCCGAGGAAAACCTGGTCCAGCCGGAAGAACGAGATCAGTTTATCGAGGCATGTGAAACGGCTCTCGAAGCATATCCTGAGTTCAAGGGACTGTTGATCACCATCATGCAGGCAGCCCGTTATCTTGCTCCCGGCGAAGGACTTGTAGACGCCAATATCAGTAACGTGATGATACGCCCTGCATCCGGAGAACTTGTCTGGAGCGATCCTATCCATGACTCCCTTAGTGACCTGACGGATGAGGAAAGCATACGCATGTCGGATCTGCGCAAACGTCTCAGTAAAGCCCAAGCCACCCCTGATCAATACGGGTAAGGTCAACTTTTTTGACAGACTGGCTGATCAAACCCTTGGGAAGCACAGAACCAAGACCAAGTAGCACTGGCATGCCAATGTTGATCCAGCTGTTTTTCTTGGTCTGACACAGGTATTGCTTCTGCCAGTCTGATTATCTTGGGTGCATTCATGCTCCCAAACGTGCCGGCTTGAGCAATTAGCCCTCTGTAGACATGCCCTTTCCTTTCCTGATTTGGTCGCCTTTGATCAGTCGAATGCCGCCTTTCGCCACAATCAACCCCATTCAGGCCGGCCAAACCAGGTCCAACTCTCGATCTGCGCTCTGTTGCATCGCGTTGAAATCGAAACTCGATTTACAGATTTTGTACACCCCATTACCCATTGGGTTTTGTTATCCGGAACCATGCGCGTAGCACGTTAAGGATTTAAGAGGAGCAACTTTTGGATTTTCATACCTCATTCGCTAAAGAGTTGTGAGCTCTACGAAACCCGGGGCAGTTCACATAGCGCGAGTACGTAGCCGTCAGTCGATGTTCAAAACAATGGGCGGCATATCCTTTACGTGGCTTACCGGCTGCCAGTCAGGAGAAAAATAGCTAGGGCTGTAGCCAGTGATGCGAGCTGGCGTCCTCTGGATCAATGCTTGACTAAAGATACGAACCCATCTATTTTTATTGGGCGCGCTACTGCAGTCGGCTATCGAGCTTGATGCTCACGGGCTAATCACCCATCCGCTCCCCTCTGCTGCACGGGAGGTTTCAACTGCAGGCCAGAATCCAATCTGGTGCGTAACCCATGAAACCTAATCCTGATATTGGGAAAAAAACCATGTGCAGAATTGATGCCGAATTCGGCAAGTACGACCTTGACGAAAAAGGCGACCCCTCCGAGCGTTTTATCCAAGCCCTTGACGAATATGAAGTCGTCGGGCAACTCCGCTCATTGCTAACTAAACACTTCGCCACCACCTGGCAGCACGTATTCAGATCCGCTAACAGACTGGAAGAGGCGTTAGAACTTGCTCGAAGCCAAGCGACGACGGAGGACCAAGCCGCTGCCGTAATCTCATCCGGCCCGCTGGCAGAGCGCCTGCGCACGCAGCTACTGTTCGTCCCCATACATAAAGATGTCACTGGACGCACCTTAGAAACGCTCGATTTTGCCAAAGACGTAGCCCAAACGGTCTTTCCGCACTCCCCTTACAAGCTGTTTAAAAAGCTCAAACCCGACTCACAGTACGGTTGGTTCATAACCGCGCTGTACGGAAATGAGTACTTTCTCCACAGCGCAGTATTCGATGACCCAGCGCTTATTGCAGAAGGTGAGTGGGAAAGGGTACGGGTGCTCTGGTCGTGCTTGCCCGCGTGGTCACACGACGAGCAGCAAATCCCGACTGAGTTGGCATCAATTTTCAGCCCTGATGCCAAAGCTCTGATTTCAGTTTCGTCAACACAGTGGCATGCTGGCCCGCCAACACCTGCAGCACACCAATGGCTTCAGCGAGTCAGGTTTCTAGAGGCTTGGGTTAAATCCGATGCTGCAGCCGGCAGACTCCGTAACCCGCACGAAGGCGTTATTCAAAAGCTATATACTGAGATGGAACCACTATGGTCTGACCTAGAGGCGCTACGTTCAGGCGACAGCGATGAAAAGGACCTGTACAACTCTGCCAGAAATTGGCTCATAAACTTGGAACTGCGGCTAAAGGAAACCCTAGCGGTCCACATGGATCTCTCCAATGCTGATGAAATCCAAGTTACTGACTGGGCTTCACAGCTTGATAAATGCGTCCAGGTGCGCACCTATCAAAATCCAGATCCGCTGGCGTGGGATGCCGCCGAGGAAAAAGCTGTTAGCAGCATACTCTCGCGGCTTACTCCCGAGAAAACCGAGGCATGGATTCAGGGCTCAGTCCACAGCGATGTAACAGCAACACTACAAAGCAGACTGGACTCGTTCCCAACACTATCTGATCAGAGCAGCAGAAAGTGGTGGGCATCGGACTATTCGGCCATATGGAAAGCCAAGCTAGAAGCCGAGATCCATGCCTTGGGCGTTAAAGATGCATTGGCCGTTCTATCCTGCAGGCTTTTCCGGCTGCCCAGTGAAGCAGTATCTCGAGAACTTCACCCTTGGTGGGATAGCCTGCTCGAAAAGTTGATTCACGACCCCGAGTTTCCACTGGATCTAACCCCGCAATGGACTGTCCATGCTATTGGTAGATTGAGTGACGAGGTCGTGCTGCCTTACATCGACAAGAGCCTCGGACTGCTGCGCAGCCGACTGTCGAATGCGGCAGAGCCTGATCTGAACAACCAACTCGATGCACTGTTGAGCAGGCTATCGCACCTAGACCCGCGGAAAACACTTCGACATCGCCTGATGCTCATGCGCTCGTCGTACTTGCCGTTCGCCGACGAGTCACTATCACGCTTCAGTTCGCTTCACAGCGACAAGGCTGTCAGTTGGTACAGCTCACTAAGTGAGCAAGCTAGGAACTTTCACGCAAAAAAACTCAACGGAACGCCTTATGTTGATCGGCAGGAATTCGAAGCAGCTGAGCTGAAGATCTACCAGTCTTTCGCCCTTGATCTGATCGATTTTTGCCTTAGCCGCCTGCGCCTGCGCAAAGGCGAAAGGAAGCCCGAAGATGAACGGTACGCCGATAGCCAGGTGACCGAGCAATCGGCTATCTGGCGTCAAGGATATTTGAAGGCGCTGCTGGAAGTCGGCCTTGACCCTAACGGTAAGGCGCATAAAACCCTCTTTTTTACCCGGCAGTTCGACCCTGATGAAAGCGTCCGCGATGTCGCGAAAGAGGCTTATCGAGCCGTGCGCCGGGAAACCAAAAGTAAAAAAAGCGTTCAGGACTACAAGCGTGGGCTGATCGCCGCTGAATGGTGGCTGCTAATGAGTCAGCGACGCGCACTCGATCTTCCCATAGACCCAGAGGGAGCCCTCAAGACACGGCGCAATATGATGCGCAATCCGTAACCACCCGCAACAAGAAAAGTCACGGTGTACTGGAGCCTGATGCTCCTATTCTGACGCCTCGCGTCCGCCATGCAGAACCTTTTACCGACCGCACGACTGCGGTCGCCAAGGAGTTGACGCATGTCCAAAGATAATTTGATTTTCCCCATCAGCCCTGTAAAAGCAGCTCCCGTCGACGTTGACGCTCTGACCATCAACTGGCACGTGACGGAGGCCTGCAATTATCGCTGCCAATACTGCTACGCGAAATGGACGGACCACCCCTGTCCCCGCGAGCTATTTCACGATCGCGACCGCAGCCAGCACTTGTTGACGGAGTTGTTCCAGTATTTTCAGCCGACAAACACCAGTAATCCTCTGCGTGATGCCCTCTCATGGCGCACTCTGCGCCTGAACCTGGCTGGCGGAGAGCCATCGATACTCGGAGAGCGCCTGCTAGACATCACCCGCATCGCCAAACAAGTAGGGTTTGAGGTTTCACTTATCAGCAATGCTTCAAGGTTGACATCTGACGTTATAAAGCAGCTTGCGCCGCAACTGACCTACCTAGGTGTCAGCCTAGACTCCACGCACTCTGAGACCAATCTTGCAATAGGACGGGTAGAAAGAAGCGGGCAACGGCTGAGTCTAAATGAGCTGACCGCGAACCTGGACTTTGCTCGTCAAGTTAACCCCGCACTTAAGATCAAGATTAATACCGTCGTCAACGCCTTAAATGCCGATGAAGACTTGAGCGGACTAATCACACGAGTTCGCCCAGAGCGCTGGAAGGTGCTGCGGATGCTACCAATAGTTGATACCACACTTGCCGTTAGCGACGAGGCCTTTGCAGCCTTTGTGGAAAGACATAGCGCTTTCCGATCAATCCAGTGCGTCGAGGACAACAGCGACATGTGTGAGTCGTACCTTATGGTCGACCCATATGGCCGTTTCTTCCAAAACCAAGTAACTGGGAAAGGAGGCTACCTCTACAGCCAACCGATTTTACCTTCCGGTGCCGCCGCAGCCTTTTCCGAAATGCGCTTCAACCCGGCCGGCTTTCGCTCCCGTTACACAACAGCACCGAGGGAGGCATCATGAGGAAGTACTGCTCAGACAAAGACTTCGACCTCGTCATACGGTGCCTAGTGCGACACGGATGGGGTTATCAACGTGGCGGCAAACACGGCAAGTTGACTCACCCCTCTCTTAGGCGGCCCATTACGGTTTCTATTTCACCCAGTGGCCGCCGTAGTTTGCAGCGATTCAAGCAAACTGTTCTGTCTACCCACAACTGTACTGGAGTAACTAAAAGCCAGATGTAACACGTCGCCGGGCGGGCGCAGGCTTCTTACCAGCGTCCGCCCGGCAGCGTTCCAGAGTTTTGTCACGACTCAGCCATCAGCACCGACCGAGCAGGGCAGCTTGTGGCTGCATACTTCCAAGATCTTGCCGATAGGCTCTTCTTGTAAACCATGCGGTAGAGGCTGAATCTCTCTATATTCGTAGACACCCTTGAGGGGCCGTTTATGGGCAATTTTTATCTGTCGTCATCCGCTGCTT
>NZ_BAAJMD010000028.1:0-5699 GCF_057548395.1 Halopseudomonas sp. 4NH20-0008 | reverse complement strand
GCGCTTGACGATGACCTACTCTCACATGGGGAAACCCCACACTACCATCGGCGATGCATCGTTTCACTTCTGAGTTCGGGATGGGATCAGGTGGTTCCAATGCTCTATGGTCGTCAAGCAATTCGTTGCTGTGCGTTGTTTAGTCCACACGGCGTAAAGGGGTGGGTTGGTGATAGAAGATAGTGGTACCTGTAATCTCGTGCAAATTCTGATTGTCGCTGTATGTCTGCCATACCACCAAATTGCTTGGGTGTTATATGGTCAAGCCACACGGGCAATTAGTACTGGTTAGCTCAACGCCTCACAACGCTTACACACCCAGCCTATCAACGTCGTAGTCTTCGACGGCCCTTTAGGGGAGTCAAGCTCCCGGTGAGATCTCATCTTGAGGCAAGTTTCCCGCTTAGATGCTTTCAGCGGTTATCTTTTCCGAACGTAGCTACCCGGCAATGCCACTGGCGTGACAACCGGAACACCAGAGGTTCGTCCACTCCGGTCCTCTCGTACTAGGAGCAGCCCCTCTCAAATCTCAAACGTCCACGGCAGATAGGGACCGAACTGTCTCACGACGTTCTAAACCCAGCTCGCGTACCACTTTAAATGGCGAACAGCCATACCCTTGGGACCGGCTTCAGCCCCAGGATGTGATGAGCCGACATCGAGGTGCCAAACACCGCCGTCGATATGAACTCTTGGGCGGTATCAGCCTGTTATCCCCGGAGTACCTTTTATCCGTTGAGCGATGGCCCTTCCATACAGAACCACCGGATCACTAAGACCTACTTTCGTACCTGCTCGACGTGTTGGTCTCGCAGTCAAGCGCGCTTTTGCCTTTATACTCTACGCACGATTTCCGACCGTGCTGAGCGCACCTTCGTACTCCTCCGTTACTCTTTGGGAGGAGACCGCCCCAGTCAAACTACCCACCATACACTGTCCTCGATCCGGATAACGGACCAGAGTTAGAACCTCAAAGTTGCCAGGGTGGTATTTCAAGGTTGGCTCCACGCGAACTAGCGTCCACGCTTCAAAGCCTCCCACCTATCCTACACAAGCAAATTCAAAGTCCAGTGCAAAGCTATAGTAAAGGTTCACGGGGTCTTTCCGTCTAGCCGCGGATACACTGCATCTTCACAGCGATTTCAATTTCACTGAGTCTCGGGTGGAGACAGCGCCGCCATCATTACGCCATTCGTGCAGGTCGGAACTTACCCGACAAGGAATTTCGCTACCTTAGGACCGTTATAGTTACGGCCGCCGTTTACCGGGGCTTCGATCAAGAGCTTCGCCGAAGCTAACCCCATCAATTAACCTTCCGGCACCGGGCAGGCGTCACACCCTATACGTCCACTTTCGTGTTTGCAGAGTGCTGTGTTTTTAATAAACAGTTGCAGCGGCCTGGTATCTTCGACCGGCATGGGCTTACGTAGTAAATACTTCACCCTCACCGGCGCACCTTCTCCCGAAGTTACGGTGCCATTTTGCCTAGTTCCTTCACCCGAGTTCTCTCAAGCGCCTTGGTATTCTCTACCTGACCACCTGTGTCGGTTTGGGGTACGATTTCTAGTTACCTGAAGCTTAGAGGCTTTTCCTGGAAGCATGGCATCAACCACTTCGCATTCTAAAAGAACGCTCGTCATCAGTTCTCGGTCTTAAGCGCCCGGATTTTCCTAAGCACTCAACCTACCACCTTAAACACGGACAACCAACGCCGTGCTGGCCTAGCCTTCTCCGTCCCCCCATCGCAGTAACTACAAGTACGGGAATATTAACCCGTTTCCCATCGACTACGCCTTTCGGCCTCGCCTTAGGGGTCGACTCACCCTGCGTCGATTAACGTTGCGCAGGAACCCTTGGTCTTCCGGCGTGGGAGTTTTTCACTCCCATTGTCGTTACTCATGTCAGCATTCGCACTTCTGATACCTCCAGCCAACTTCTCAATTGACCTTCACAGGCTTACAGAACGCTCCTCTACCGCTCATCATAAGATGAACCCGTAGCTTCGGTGTATGGTTTGAGCCCCGTTACATCTTCCGCGCAGGCCGACTCGACTAGTGAGCTATTACGCTTTCTTTAAAGGATGGCTGCTTCTAAGCCAACCTCCTAGCTGTCTAAGCCTTCCCACATCGTTTCCCACTTAACCATAACTTTGGGACCTTAGCTGACGGTCTGGGTTGTTTCCCTTTTCACGACGGACGTTAGCACCCGCCGTGTGTCTCCCGTGCTGACACTCACTGGTATTCGGAGTTTGCATGGGGTTGGTAAGTCGGGATGACCCCCTAGCCCAAACAGTGCTCTACCCCCAGTGGTGATACACGAGGCGCTACCTAAATAGCTTTCGAGGAGAACCAGCTATCTCCGAGCTTGATTAGCCTTTCACTCCTATCCACAAGTCATCCGCTAACTTTTCAACGGTAGTCGGTTCGGTCCTCCAGTGCCTGTTACGGCACCTTCAACCTGCCCATGGATAGATCGCCCGGTTTCGGGTCTATACCCTGCGACTAAACGCCCTATTAAGACTCGGTTTCCCTACGCCTCCCCTAGACGGTTAAGCTCGCCACAGAATATAAGTCGCTGACCCATTATACAAAAGGTACGCAGTCACGGAACAAGTCCGCTCCCACTGCTTGTACGCATACGGTTTCAGGTTCTATTTCACTCCCCTCACAGGGGTTCTTTTCGCCTTTCCCTCACGGTACTGGTTCACTATCGGTCAGTCAGGAGTATTTAGCCTTGGAGGATGGTCCCCCCATGTTCAGACAACGTTTCACGTGCGCCGTCCTACTCGTTTTCACAGCTAAGAGCCTTTCGTGTACGGGGCTATCACCCACTACGGCCGCCATTTCCAGGGCGTTCCACTAAACTCTAAACTGCTTAAGGGCTGCTCCCCGTTCGCTCGCCACTACTTGGGGAATCTCGGTTGATTTCTTTTCCTCGGGGTACTTAGATGTTTCAGTTCCCCCGGTTCGCCTCACACACCTATGTATTCAGTGTGTGATACCTAGCTTATGCTAAGTGGGTTTCCCCATTCAGAAATGTCCGGATCATAGCTTGTTTGCCAGCTCCCCGAACCTTATCGCAGGCTACAACGTCTTTCATCGCCTCTGACTGCCAAGGCATCCACCGTATGCGCTTATTCACTTGACCATATAACCCCAAACAATCTGTTGTCAGCAGTAAACTGCCGGCACCGATTATTCAAAGCTATATGAAAGACATGATTCACGACAATCCGGAACTTGCGTTGAGATTACAAGTTACCTTAGCCATAACGTGTGCAGTGAAACACCCGTTATGTCTATCTTTCTATCACTTTCCCACATTGTTAAAGAGCGACTGGTACAAAGACCAGACATCAACAATTCACCCAGGCTATCCCGGTAATTGTTCATGTATGAACTCTGCCATCTAGCGATCGGCTTTTGCTTCTCCGTTCAGGTCTTGGTGGAGCCAAGCGGGATCGAACCGCTGACCTCCTGCGTGCAAGGCAGGCGCTCTCCCAGCTGAGCTATGGCCCCTATAAAAGACCCTACACCTCGACAATTGGTGGGTCTGGGCAGATTCGAACTGCCGACCTCACCCTTATCAGGGGTGCGCTCTAACCAACTGAGCTACAGACCCAATTGCCCGGGTACGCTCGAAACAGCTGACAACCTCATCAGCCATTGCGGGTGAACTGTAGCTTGAGAGCTAAAGACCCTATCGCTTCTTAATGAATCAAGTAATTCGTGTGAGTGCTTGACCGAATGGCCTGTGATCTGTCGATTAAGGAGGTGATCCAGCCGCAGGTTCCCCTACGGCTACCTTGTTACGACTTCACCCCAGTCATGAATCACACCGTGGTAACCGTCCTCCCGAAGGTTAGACTAGCTACTTCTGGTGCAACCCACTCCCATGGTGTGACGGGCGGTGTGTACAAGGCCCGGGAACGTATTCACCGTGGCGTTCTGATCCACGATTACTAGCGATTCCGACTTCATGGAGTCGAGTTGCAGACTCCAATCCGGACTACGAGAGGTTTTATGGGATTAGCTCCACCTCGCGGCTTGGCAACCCTTTGTACCCCCCATTGTAGCACGTGTGTAGCCCTGGCCGTAAGGGCCATGATGACTTGACGTCATCCCCACCTTCCTCCGGTTTGTCACCGGCAGTCTCCTTAGAGTGCCCACCATAACGTGCTGGTAACTAAGGACAAGGGTTGCGCTCGTTACGGGACTTAACCCAACATCTCACGACACGAGCTGACGACAGCCATGCAGCACCTGTGTCTGAGTTCCCGAAGGCACCAATCCATCTCTGGAAAGTTCTCAGCATGTCAAGGCCAGGTAAGGTTCTTCGCGTTGCTTCGAATTAAACCACATGCTCCACCGCTTGTGCGGGCCCCCGTCAATTCATTTGAGTTTTAATCTTGCGACCGTACTCCCCAGGCGGTCAACTTAGTGCGTTAGCTGCGCCACTAAGAACTCAAGGTTCCCAACGGCTAGTTGACATCGTTTACGGCGTGGACTACCAGGGTATCTAATCCTGTTTGCTCCCCACGCTTTCGCACCTCAGTGTCAGTATCAGTCCAGGTAGTCGCCTTCGCCACTGGTGTTCCTTCCTATATCTACGCATTTCACCGCTACACAGGAAATTCCACTACCCTCTACCGTACTCTAGCCAAGCAGTTATGGATGCAGTTCCCAGGTTGAGCCCGGGGATTTCACACCCATCTTACTTAGCCACCTACGCGCGCTTTACGCCCAGTAATTCCGATTAACGCTTGCACCCTCTGTATTACCGCGGCTGCTGGCACAGAGTTAGCCGGTGCTTATTCTGTCGGTAACGTCAAAACTGCAGAGTATTAATCTACAGCCCTTCCTCCCAACTTAAAGTGCTTTACAATCCGAAGACCTTCTTCACACACGCGGCATGGCTGGATCAGGCTTGCGCCCATTGTCCAATATTCCCCACTGCTGCCTCCCGTAGGAGTCTGGACCGTGTCTCAGTTCCAGTGTGACTGATCATCCTCTCAGACCAGTTACGGATCGTCGCCTAGGTGAGCCTTTACCCCACCTACTAGCTAATCCGACCTGGGCTCATCTGATAGCGCAAGGTCCGAAGATCCCCTGCTTTCTCCCGTAGGACGTATGCGGTATTAGCGTCCGTTTCCGAACGTTATCCCCCACTACCAGGCAGATTCCCAGGTATTACTCACCCGTCCGCCGCTCTCAAGGGAAGCAAGCTCCCCTCTACCGCTCGACTTGCATGTGTTAGGCCTGCCGCCAGCGTTCAATCTGAGCCATGATCAAACTCTTCAGTTAAAAACTGATTGGGTTTTGAGAAAACCCTAAACTTGGCTCAGCTTTATTACAAAAAACTCAGTGAATTCACAGAGTAACTTGCTTAGGCTGATAATCTTTTTGATCATCAGACCATTCGGCAAGCACCCACACGAATTACTTGATTCACATTGTTAAAGAGCGATTCGGTTCGCGTTTCCGCTTAACCAAGGCCGCGTATCTTACGCTAACCTTCTAATCTGTCAAGCATTTTTGTGAGAATTTAATTCATCACATCCCTGCTCGTTCGGCCCAACTCAACTCGCGTTTCGCTTGACCGGGAGGCGCATTCTACAGGAGACCAAACCCCTGTCAACCGCTCCGTTGAAACTTTTCTGACCGAAGCCAGATAACTGAAATGGCGGTACTGCCAACCTT
>NZ_BAAJMD010000027.1:0-8160 GCF_057548395.1 Halopseudomonas sp. 4NH20-0008 | reverse complement strand
AAACTGCGCTACAGGGTCGCCAGCTTCTGCGGCAGTCTGAAGAAATGGTGTAGCGGAAATTGCCTTATATTGGTTATACAGGGCTATCCCGCGTTCCTTGGCAGCTTGCTGCTCGGGAGGCAACTCTCCAGCATGCCCGACAGTCGCCCACACCAGCAGGCAAACCACCAGCCATAGAGATCTTCTACTCCACTTACACTTCCTCGCAGTGCAAAACATCAGGCGTCAGTTATCCAGCGGGTCGAGTATGTGCGGAAAAAAGGACAGCGGCGGGTGGCTGGCTTTCCACTCTGCGGCAAACCTCTGAGCTTGTTCGATTTGCTCAGGTGTTATCTCTGATTCTTCTGCTATTCGGGCCAATTCCCATTCAACTACAGGCTTATTTAGACTTCCCCCTCCGTCCAGTTCCAGAAGAAGCGAAATAAGACCGTAACCTTTGATCAAATCCTCTTCCTTTTTTTGCTCCTTATAGCTGTTAATAAAAATCATCGCGTAATTAAAGAGACCGCTAACATGACCTGCTTGAGCCGCCTGCCTTAACCAGTAGCGCTGTCCGTCAGCATCGCCTCTGTCTGACAAGATACCGGCATAACGTTGCATGCCAGGTGGGTATCCGTTCTCAGCAGAAGCTTTGAACCACTTTTCCACTTCTTGTTTGCGGCTACCGGGCCACCAATAAAACCCAAAACCCTCCTTCGTGAAGACGGCATGCAAATACTGAGCCTCTGCATGGCCTGCTTCAGCTGCCCTTGTTCGCCATTCGGGGTTCCCGGTTATTTTGTACAACTGATAAAGGGCTTCTGGATCACCTCTTTCGCCCAGAGGCAGCGTCACGTCATAGGCTTGTTGTAGCCACTCTTTTGCCGTTTTGCTTCCTGCCGGACACAGACTAACCACAGCACAGAGATTGCCGCCACTGCGTACCAAACGGATCATGGCCCAGACATAACCCTGATTAGCCGAAGCCTCCAGCCATTGCTGTGACTCGGGGGTTATAAAACGATTGCTTCGGCGCAAAGCTTCGCCAAGATAAAACTGCGCTACAGGGTCGCCAGCTTCTGCGGCAGCCTCCAGAAAGGGTATGGCAGACGACGCCTTGTATTGGTTGTACATGGCGATACCACGTTCCTTGGCAACCTGTTGCTCCGACGACAACTCTCCAGCATGCCCGACAGTCGCCCACATCAGCAGGCAAACCATCAGCCATAGAGATGTTCTACTCCACTTGCAGTTCCCCACAGTGCAAAACATCAGGTTTCAGTAATCCATCGCATCAATTATGTGCGGAAAAAAGGACGGTGCCGGATAATTGGCTTTCCATTGATCTGTGAACGCCTGGACTTGCTCGACCTGCTCGGGTGTAATTTGTGTTTGCTCTGCAATCTCCATCAAACGCCTTTCTGCAAAATCTTTATCAGGGCTGCCGCCACCATCCAGTTCCAGGAGTAAAGAAATCAGGCCATAACCTTTAATCAGGTCTTTTTCACTCGGCTCCTCTTTATAGCGTTCAATAAATATCCATGCGTAATTAAAAATACTGCTGGCATGCCCCTTTTCGGCTGCTTTTCTTAACCAATATTGATGACCTTCTAGGTCACCACGCTTAAAAAGGATTTCTGCATAACGTTGCATACCTAAAGGGTATCCGCCTTCCGCAGACGCCTTGTACCACTTTTCCACAGCCTCCTGACGACTACCCGGCCACCAGTAAGTACCAAACCCCTCCGTTATGAATAGAGCATGCCAGTATTGAGCCTCGGCATGCCCTGCCTCGGCTGCTCTGGTTCGCCACTGGGTGTCTCCGGTGGCCTTGTACATCTGGAACATGGCTTCAGGGTCACCCTGCTCGGCTAGTGGCAGGATAAGGTCGTACACTTGCCTAAACCATTGTCTGGGCGTTTTACTGCCCTGAGGGCAATTATCGGCCACAGCACACAAGTTGGCACCGCTACGAGACAGACGAATCATGGCATAGTTATGCCCCTGATTAGCCGCAGCCTCTAGCCATTGCTGTGCTTCTGTTGTCATAAAGCGATTGTTCCGACGTAATGCCTCACCCAGAAAAAACTGTGCTTCTGGATCACCCGCTTCTGCCGCAGTCTGAAGAAAGGGTGTGGCGGATATGGCCTTATACTGGTTATACAAGGCTATCCCGCGATCCTTGGCAGCTTGTTGTTCAGCTGTTAGCTCAACTGCATTGACTGCAGATGCCCATATCAGCAGGCAAAGCATCATCCAGAAAGATGTTTTACTCCACTTACACTTCCCCACAGTGCAAAACATCAGGTTTCAGTAATCCATCGCATCAATTATGTGCGGGAAAAAGGACGGAGCCGGATGATTGGCCTTCCATTGATCTGTGAACGCTTGGGCTTGCTCTATTTGGTCGGGTGTTATTTGTGTTTCTTCTGCAATCTGAGCCAGCTTCCATTCAGCAGCATCTTTATTAGGGCTTCCACCACCATCCAACTCCAAAAGTAACGAGATCAATCCATAGGCTTTGATCAGGTCATCTTCATTACCCTGTTCTTTATAAAGATCAAAATAGATTGAACCATAACTATAAATACTGCTGGCATGACCCGTCCTTGCCGCCTTTTCTATCCAATAGCGGTAATCTGCGAGTTCATTTTTATCAAGAAGGACACCGGCATACTGCTCCATACCAACCGGATAGCCGCCTTCAGCAGACGCCTTGTACCACTTTTCCACCGCCTCCTGACGACTACCTGGCCACCAGTAGGAACCAAACCCCTCAGAAATGAATAGAGCATGCCAGTACTGAGCCTCGGAATGGCCCGCCTCTGCTGCTCTGGTTCGCCACTGGGTGTCGCCGGTGGCCTTGTACATCTGGAACATGGCTTCCGGGTCACCTTGCTCGGCTAATGGCAGGAGAAGGTCGTACACTTGCCTGAACCATTGCCTGGGCGTTTTACTACCCTGAGGGCAATTATCGGCTACAGCGCAAAGGTTGGCACCGCTACGTGACAGACGAATCATGGCATAGGTATGTCCCTGATTAGCGGCTGCCTCCAACCATTTCTGGGATTCAGGGGTTATAAACCGGCTGAGCTGCCTCAATTCTTCACCGAGATAAAACTGGGCCTCAGCATCACCTGCCTCTGCTGCAATACGCAGCTCCGGGCCAGACACGCGGTACTGATTGAAAATCGCAATGCCTCTATCTTTGGCTGCCTGCTGTTCTGCTGTTAGCTCAACTGCATTGACTGCAGATGCCCATATCACTAGACAAGCGACAACTAAGGTAATGGCTTTATTCCACATTCGTTTTGTTCTCCATGGTATTGCCATGATTACAATGCCCTAAACCCTTCATCCCAGAACCTCTCGCGATTCAGCAATCTCTCCGCTGGGCGTTGGTATCCGTATAATGCGTCATACACACTAGCCAATTGCTGAACATGTTTTATATATTCTTCACGCATAAAATTATTTTTCACGTCACCGGACATAACTGGTGTAGCCATAAAAGCATCCAGCTTGCGCCTATTCTGTCGATAAACTTGCGTTGAATTAAGTTCATCTACACCGAATTGATTCATACGCAAACATGCTTGTCCGAACTGATGCCTTGCGTTTTCCATCCCATCTGGCGATTTTTTTGCCTCCGCAACAATCCAACGCAATATTTGCTCAATGGCTTCTTGCTGAAATAGGTTACACATTAGTCTGGAAATAGATTGACCTGTCTGTACTCCGTTAGCCATTCGCTCTTCTTGGGACCTGGCCGATGTAGCACTGTCTGCGTGAAATTCAGGCGTAAACTCTCTGGGCGTTGAAGTCAGCCTCAACAGCATCGGACCCAGCGCTGCGGGGGTTGCCTCGACAAACCATTCGGCCAACTCGCTCTGCTTTTCATAAGTCTTGATAGACAGTGCCAAAGGCCCAGCACGTCCCGGTCTTGTCAGCGCCTCGTAAAGCGACATGACGGTATCTATCCTCATCAGGCTCAACATACTGACGCTGAGACCAGCACTTGCAAGTATGTTCAGGTGATTGAAGTAAGTAACCACCTCGACGTCTACCCAGACAAGGGGTATGCCATGATTCCGGTTTAGCTCGCGTCGGTAGATTTGCAATAGCTCGACAATACCCTGGTAACTGAGGGCAAAGCTGTATTCGCCATTTACGCCCAACCCCGCAACGGCTGACGCCTTAAAAACAAGGATTAATCGACCGTTCTGCATCGATAGTTTGGCATTGGCTTTCGCGCCAACCCCGGCAGCCACACCTACGCCACCGGTAAGCTCACCCATAGTCATCCATTGATTGGCATCACTGGTTTCCAGTGAGCCAACGCCCTGGCCCGGGATAGCGTGGACGGCTGCGAGTCCGGTCGGCGGTGCCCAGTTAAGAGCACCAGTGAGCTCAATACCCGCCTGCACTCCGGCAAACAAATTAAAACTGGCTTGAGCACCCTCACGGATCTCCAGCTCGGCTGCTCTCCCGCTGACTAAAGGAGCACTGAGATGCGTACTGCTGTGTGTTCCCCGCTTCGCTTTTTCGTCGGTTTTCAACTCTGGCTTACCCCACAAGGTTCCATTGGGAGCCAGTTCTATCTTTGCAGCGAGCAACAATGACGCGCCAGCATAGCCCCAGGCGCGGGCGGCCAAAAACATCGAGTAGCATCCAAGATATCTCGGAGATAGCCGATAAACAGAGCGCATCCGAGATGACTCTCCATAATGTAGCTACGTTCTAGCTTCTGTTTTAAGCGAAAGAAAAAGGTCTATCCTTCTGCCTCGTTTAGAGCTGGCAATTCTCCTCCAGGCAAGTCAAACCCCCTAATCGCAAAGAAGTTTTCGCCTGCCATTGATCGAGCGCTGCGTTGAGCTGCTGAAAGCACTTGTTGGTCATGGACAAAGAAGGCGAACAACTCTGTAACTTCCGGGATCATTGGCTGTGGGTTGTCCCACTCATAAAGCAAAGCACGCCATACTTCGAGGTTTTGTCTCGTCCCAGCACTTTGAGGCCCAATCCCTCTCAATCGGCTTTTGATGCTCTTGGCTTCACTATCCACATCTTCTAGCCAAGACAACTCGTCGCGTAACTGGCGTTGCCGCTGGCGAATCTCATCGAGTTTCGATATACGCGCTCGTCGCTCTTCAGCCGTTTCACTCGTAAAACCAAAAATGCCTGAGCCGAATCTATTGTTATTCGTATATTGGCTTTGGTGTGCTGCATCTTCCTGGGAAGCCAAGTCACTCATTTCGGCATTGTAGGCTTGCCAGACGTGGGCCAGCCAACGCATGTAACAGCGCATATGGATGAGAAAAGCATCCGAGCTAGGCAACTGGTTGCCAACCCAACGCTGATAGTGCCTCACCAGCGCAAGGGCGCTACGCTGGCTGGGTGACTTGTCGTTGAAAACATACAGTTCTGCTGTCTTCACGTCTTGCTCACCCAGGTTTTCTATGGAGATTAAAGCTGCGCCAGCAGCAAAAGCAGCCCGATGCATCCTATGCAAACTAACCAATGCCAGCTCATTGCTGGGTTTTTGCTCGCCCGGAGCAATCCCGCCGCCAATATCCTCACTGACACCTGGCATTAGCTCTTCATGCCAGCTACGACGACGCTCGCCCAGTAAGCGAGTACGGCGATAAAAACGACGTTCATGCGCTGCCACTAAATGCAGCGCCGCCTTGACCTGGGGATGAACCAGGCCTCCATCATCAACGCCTGCCGTGGTGGGAAGAATAAATTCCAGTGGAGGTA
This sequence comes from Halopseudomonas sp. 4NH20-0008, assembly GCF_057548395.1. Classification (NCBI taxonomy): domain Bacteria; kingdom Pseudomonadati; phylum Pseudomonadota; class Gammaproteobacteria; order Pseudomonadales; family Pseudomonadaceae; genus Halopseudomonas; species Halopseudomonas sp. 4NH20-0008. Next base: position 2,424 of record NZ_BAAJMD010000027.1, on the reverse strand, counting down.
TCTCGACTATCGAGCGGTCCACTGCATCAAAAAGGCCAGCAAAGACGATCTCCAACCGGGCGTTACGATAGTAATAATGTGAGTCACGTTGCTGGCACAGCTCCATCAACTCATGGATAAACGCTCTGGCCAACGTGGCGCCGAAATCGAAACCAAACACCGACACCTTAATAGTACGCAGCGGTATCTGCCCGAAATCATTCAGGGCGGTTATCTCCCGATTCAGCCGTGTCCGCGCACCCTCCAGGCGCACATCCACGCCGCTCTTGACCAAGTGCGCCGCCCATCGAGAGTCCCGAATGGGCTCCACTACTTCCGCCGCAGTATTGATCAGCATGTCCTTGAAAACTTTCAAACCGTTCTGTGGCTTGTCTCTCAGTTTTCCTAGGTCACGCTTGAGACGCTGCCACCAATCGCGGCCACTCAACTGATCCTTAGCTACGTCAAAGGCCTCTTCGGCAATAACATCCGTAGGAATATCCATTGCATCCGACTGCGCTCGGTTGAACGCACCGCTGGCTTGTACGCCAATTGAGTCATCATAATCGGCACCAAGGCCACTCAGATAGGCGGATCTGTAGCAGTCAAGCTCGGAGTCTTGCTCGGTGTCCATGTGGGCTAAAAATAAGCGCCCAATATTACTTAACCGGTTTTCTCGCAGATCTTCTTCCAAGTTGCGGGCAAAACCATCGAAGAAAAAACCAATATGTAATGTTCTGCCGCAAATCGGCGTAACCGTTGCTGGAACTCGGCAGCGCGCAGAGATAGCCTGCGCCTGGGTTAACAGATCACGGGTTGTCATTGGTCTTCCTTGGATAGCGTTGAAGTAGCTCTTCAGTGAGCGGACTGGTGGCACTGCGATTCCAGGCTAAACGAACCTGGTTCCCCGGCAGAAAATGCACATGCAAGGTGTCATCGGCGCGCTCCCGGGGTGGATTGGGAACGTCCAGTTCGTGTCGTTCCTCTTCAATTCCTTGCTCTGCTTGGGTTCGAGTCCTGCTAAGAATCCACACTACCTTCAAGCTATCACCACTGATACGCCAGCAGCAGGTTGTCTTTCCACCACCGTAGGCGAACGCGTTTCCGCCCCAATTTTCATTTACCCAATAACTGAAGATCGGCCGATCTGTGTGGTTATGAACGTATAACGCAGCACCACCAGGGCGTTGGTACTGCCAGAACACAAAACTGGCAATCAGCGTCAGATAAAACATCACAATCAGAATCCAGCGCACCGGAGTCGGCAGGCTGCGCCAACGTTGGCGAATAATCGTCATAACAGTTCGTCGTCCATATTGAGTTCAAGTGCCTCACTCAGAGCCAGGCCATTTTCAATCACACTCTTTAAAACGTGCGGCCATTGCGCAGTCTCATCCAGGGGCGTTCGTTCCATCAAGGTCAGTGTTGCAAACAACAACTGATCGTCCGGATGCTTAAGACCAGACTGCCGAGCCCGATCCAGCGCCTGGTTGACTTGATCAAGGCGGACTCCGTGGCAGTCCGAGGCAAAAACATGAGATGCGCACTTTTCAAGCTCTTCCAGCAGCGCAAGTGCTTGAGGATCAACAGCCAGACGGTGCAGCAAAGCTGCATCCAGCGTGACTGGTTGGTAGTTGGGTAATGCTTTGAGTCTGCCTCCCTGATAGGGTTTTAACTCTCCTTCACTCTCAACCCACCAGTCATTTATCGGACCAAAAAGGCAGGCATGCCAATCAAGGTCGCTTCGTTCATGTAACGCTGGCATGACTGAAGGCGAATAACTTCTTAGCAGCACAGTCTGCTCGTTAGGAAGCTGTGCTAGCAGCGCATAGCCAAGATGCATGCATAGTTCATCTGACCGCAAATAACTCGATAGGCAGCCGAGAACTGCACTTTTGCCAAGCGCGCTTTGTAACTCTGCCAATTGGGCCTTTGCGTCTTTTTCTAAACAGACCAACCAAGGGCCGTCATGCTGCAAATGCAAAAAAGCCTCATGCTGCATGATCGGTTGACGAGATAATGTTGAGCTTGACCAGTAATCCATTACGGCTTGGGTCAGACTCGGGTGCTCAACTATCGCGTAGTGATTTTCCGTCATGTCAGTCCCCTGTCAGCATCGGCTGATTCTGCTCAAGCGCCTTACGCCAACACTCCAAGCAGATATTTTGAGGTGCTGGCAATAGTGTTGGAGCCATAAGCAGATTGCCCGGCTGCCCTATTTCCGCATCCAACACCTCCCCCGGCAACACAGGCGCAGCACCACTGCCCCGCCCCGGCGAGCCACCCGCATTCAGCCTGATCGACGGGCCTACCAGGGTGACCCCGCTGGGGTCGATCTTGATAAAGCTGCCGCCGGCTTTGAGGGTGATTTCGCTGCCGGCTTCGATGACCATTCTCTGTCCAGCCTTGAGGTGGATTTCGCGGCTGGCCTGGGTCAGTTGGGCA
>NZ_BAAJMD010000026.1:0-15073 GCF_057548395.1 Halopseudomonas sp. 4NH20-0008 | reverse complement strand
AACCACTCAGGTCGAAACCGAGTGAGCCGTTGGCGTTCAGTCTGTGACTGGTGATGCTGATTGAGTATTTACTCTAAACAGTGCCGTTCGTATGATGGGGTGGCCGGCAATGGCGGTCACCCCTTCTCTCTGGCGCTGTTGCCGTGCGCTGTGCTGCCGCTCTGCTAGGGTAGGTAGTGGAATAACAAAAAGAGGCTGTCGCAGGCAGCCCGTGCTCGGCATGGATCGAATTCATGAACAGGAATCGCGTGGAATGGATTGCTCCGCAATCCTCCCCCGGGCAGGACGGGGGCAACGATCTACCGGTGTTGCTGACGACCAAAATCACCCCACCGCGTCGTGGCCGAGGCGTTCTTCCTCGCCCACGTCTTGAGCAGCTTGCCGAGCGACTGACCGAGCGTCGCGTCGCCATTGTCGAAGCGCCACCGGGGTACGGGAAAACCACGCTAGCCGGCATCTGGGCCGAGCGTCTCTCCAGTTTGGGTCATGGGGTTGCCTGGTTGTCGCTGGATACCGAAGACAACAGCGCCCACCGTCTGCTGTATTACCTGTGTGGCGCTATCAATCATGTGTTCCCGTCGATTGCCAATCACTGTCTGGCGTGCGCTGCCCCCCTCTCAACCTGCAGTGCGCAGTGTCTGGCAAGCCTGCTGCTCGCCGATCTGGAGCAGCATGCGCAACCGCTGACGATCTTTGTCGATGATTATCACTGCATTGCGGATGATGTGCTGATCGAGGCGCTGCGTTTTCTGGTTCAGCGCGCGCCCGAGCACGTTCATCTGGTGTTTATTGGTCGCAAGGATTTGCCGGAGGCGATAGTCGAGCATTGTTATGCCGATGATCGGCTGGATATCGACGCGGCGCTGCTGCGGTTCGATAGCGATGAAACCCGCGATCTGCTGCGCAAGGGCGGACTGCAGCCCGAGCAGGGCGGTGACCTGTGCAGCATCCAGCAGGCCGCTGATGGCTGGATAGCGGCATTGCGAGCGTACCTGCTGGCGCCGGCACCGGGTAGCGGGCGCTATATACCACGCAGTATCAGCAATCTGTTCGACGAGCTGCTTGGCCAGTTGGATGCTGGCACCTGCCGTGCGTTGTGCTCGATCGGGCTGCTGGAGAAGTTCAGCCTGCCGTTGCTGCGCAGCCTGCTGGGTGACTCTGCGGCAGAGGCGCTCCTGCAGCTTTTGCGGCGACGTCAATTATTCCTCAATGTGCTGGATGAACAGGACAGCTGGTTCAGCCTGCATCCACTATTTCGCGAGCATCTGCGCAGCGCCTGTCTGGCGCGGGATGAAGTCGCTGCGCGGCGGTTTATGCTGAGCGCCGCCCGATGGTTTGCCGAGCGTCAGCTCTGGTTTGATGCAATTCAGCTGGGAATGTTGAGCGCAGACGTGGAGCAGTTGCGAGAATGGATTCAGGAGTGTGCCACCACCCTGATGGAGCAGGGCGACTTCAGTACCCTGGTGTTGATGGAAAAACGCTGGAAGATGCAGTCGGGTGATAGCTCGCTGGCGCTCAAGGTCACCCGTGCCTGGGCGATGGGGCTGGCGCTGGAGTACGCCTCGGCCATGCGCCTTGCCGAGGAGCTGGAGGCAGAGGTTCAACAGCTTGATGCGGGAGAGGAAGCCGCCGCACTGCATTGGGAGGTGCAGGCCATCAAGGCCATGCTCTGGGCGCTTGATGATCGCTACGGCCTGGCAGCGCCGGTCGCCGATGCCTGCATCAGCTCCGGCCTTGGCAGCCCTTGGGCTCGCAACGTATTGCTCAATATCCTCTGTGGTGCGCACATGCGCGCCTGCCGCTGGGACCAGTTATACGCATTGCCCCCGACCCAACTCCTGCAGCAGGGAAATGGTGGCTACTTCCTGCATGAGTGCTACCGCAAATCGCTGTACGCCCTGAGTGAGTTCTATCAAGGACGCATCGTTCAGGGCATGGCGACGCTGGATGGACTGCTGGATCAGGCCGACGAGTTATTCGCCCCGGATTTGCGTCGGCCCAATCCGGTATTGACTGCATTGCCCAAGGGGTTGGGAGCCTTCGGTCATTACCTGCGCGCAGAGTATGCAGAAGCAGACATAAAGCTGCAGGAGGCGTTGCCTTACATCAAGACCGGCAGCTTTATCGAGTGCACCGCATTTGCCTGCATGACGCAGGTTCGGCTGCTGGCTCATCAGTCGCGTTTTGCCCAGGCTCGGCGGGTGCTGGATGAGCTTGAGTCGCTGGCATTGGAGCGTCGCTGGCCCAGGTTGCAGGCGCGTGCGCTGCTGGAGCGGGTCAGACTGCACCTGATTGAGCGCAAGCCGCGTGAGGCCAATGTCTGCAGTGCCATGCTGCAGCAACTTGCGCGGCTCGATTGGCCCGACCAATGGGTTGATCGAGCCTACTTTGCATTATTGTCGCGTCTCTGGCTGGCGCTGGATCTGGAACGTTGTGAACCCGCGCTGTTGGATGAGGCGCTGGCTATGCTGCAGCAGATGCGCACCAGCGAGATCTGGATGTATTACGTTGAACTGGGCATCGTTACTGGCGTGCTGTTGAGCCGCGAGCGCGGTGTCGCCAGTGCCGCTGCGCTGCTGGAGTCGGTCGTTGGTATTGTCAGGGACACAGGAATGGTAAGTCTGCTTGGCGACCTGCCCGGGCATGATATTGGCGCATTGTTCGCGCGTTACTGCCCGCCTGATCTGCAGCTTCAGCTTGCCGACATGCTGGGGCTGGATACGCCGGTGGAGGAAGGCGGCGGAAACGGTGCGTTGCTGACGCTGACCGTCAAGGAGCGGCAGGTTATTCAGTTGGTGGCCGAAGGCAAGTCGAACAAGCAGATAGCGCGTGATCTCAACGTCACACCCGAGACGATCAAGTCACACATGAAGAACATCTTCGCCAAACTCAAGGTCGACAATCGCGCCCAGGCTGCGGTGATGGTGCAGCAGGCTTAGTGGCGACAGCCACAAGCCGCAAGCAAAAGCAAAAGCAAAAAGCCGGCAGTGGTGGCTGGCAGCAGGAGCAGTGCGGTGGAGTGGAGGCGATCAGCTTGCCGCTTGAAACTTGCGGCTTGCAGCTCCGAGAGGAGCCCCCTGTCGCCCGGAGCAGCGGAAACGACAGGGGGAGAGGGTGGATATCAGCGGATACCCGAGGCGCGCAGTGCGTTGGGAGTGAAGTCGGCAGACGACGCCTTGAAGCTGAAGTCGTAGGGCTTGCGTTCTTCGTTGGTCATGCCCAGCGCCATGTAGCGTCCGTTCTGCAGGTCGTACAGCGTTTCCAGAGCGTATCCGGGGATTTTCAGATCGAAGCGTTGCAGAGCCATCGCTTCCGCTACGCGCCACAATCCCCCGCGGCCATCGTAGTGGTCGATAGCACCAGCTAGCCAGTTATCCTCGTCGATAAAGAAGTGGCGCTTGGCGTAGACGTGACGCTGGCCTTCCTTGAGGGTGGCTTCCACTTCCCAGACGCGGTGCACTTCGTAGCGCACCAGATCCTGGTTGATATGGCCCGCCTGGATGATGTCATCGTACTTCAACTCGCGTGAGGCAAGAGCGAAGTTGTTGTACGGGATCAGCAGTTCACGCTTGCCAACCAGTTTCCAGTCGTAACGGTCGGGCGAGCCGTTATACAGGTCGTAATTATCGGAGACCCGGGTGCCGTCCGCACCGAACGCCGGTCCGTCATAGGCCACCTGGGGTGCGCGACGCACGCGGCGTTGGCCGGCGTTGTAGATCCAGGCGGCGCGCGGCTCCTCGACCTGGTTGATATTCTCGTGCACCAGCAGTACGTCACCGGCCAGGCGTGAGGGCGACAGGATACGCTGGGTGAAGTAGAACATCAGGTTATCGGAGATCTTCGGGCCGTAATCGGTCAGTGCGGTAGCAAAGCTGTACGCATCCTGCAGAATCACCATGGTGTTCGAACCATTGGCCTGCGGGGTTGCCTGCGCGATAACGCGGGTAAAGCTGCCACCGCGATAGCGGGTGATGTGGTTCCAGATAACCTCCACACCGTTTTGCGGAATCGGGAAAGGATAGGCCGTGTCGAAGTTTTCTAGGCCGTTTCCGCCCTCGGCCAGTTGTGTATTGACGGCGTTGCGGGCGACCGCGTCAAACACCTCTTGCGGCACGGTAGCGCTGCGGTTGGTTTGGAAGACCCGCATGCGATAGGTATCAGGGTAGCGTCTGAGCATGGCCTTCTGGCCTTCGGTCAGCATGTCCGCATACTGATCCATATTCGCCGCAGTGATGGTGTATTGCGGCTGCTCGCCGGCGAAGGGGTCGCCAAAAAAACCGTCGGCGTCGACCGGCGCCGCATCGGTTGCCATGCCGCCGGTCCAGGCGGGAATGGTGCCGCTGGCGTTGCCGGCACGTTCGGCGCCCATCGGGGTAAGGGTGGTCTGCAGCTTAGCCGCCTCTTCCGGAGAGACGGCTGCGCTGACCGACAGCGCAAGGGCGCTGAGCATGGCGCCACCGAGAATCTGCAGGGATCGTTTGTGAATCGGTTTCATCGCTTGCTCCGTTTCTTATTAGAAGTTAACGCCGACGCTGACAGCAACGAAGTCGCGGTCAGTGTTGGGGTTGTAGTCGCCACCGAAGAAGTTGGTGTAGTTGATGCTGGCGTTGTACTTGTTGTTGTACACCCCGGTCAGGCCGACGCTGGCGGCCATGGAGCCTTCAACAAAGTTCGGACCGGTGCCGTCAACGTCGTGTGAGAACGCGAAGCTGGGCTTGAGCGCCACGCCCGCGAAGCCCTCGTACTCCATGTTGACCAGGGCGCGGTAACCCCAGGAGCTGCTGGTGTAGAAGCCGTCGTACGTGCAGTCCGATGGGTTGGCAGTGTTAAGCACGCCCTCGCATGCCCCGAACGGCAGTGGCCCGGAGCCATATAGTGAGTCGCGGCCGTAGCGCAGTTCATCCAGTCCTTTCTTGATGCCGCTGACGTGGTTGTAACCGACTTCGCCGATGACGGTCATGCTGCGCGCGCCGAGGATATTGTCAAAGATGCGGACAGCCGTAACCTGCGCCTGGGTGACCGGCAAACGCTTATAGCCCTGAATGATGGTGCCGGGGGGAATGGCTACGCCGAAAACAGCTCCGGGCACGTGGCCACTGGTGTTCAGCGGCGTAACGGCGTTACCGATGGCTGCACCGGTCAAATCGTTGGAGCTGATCTGGACTGGCTGGTTTGGTCGGTAGCTGAGTTCACCTGACAGCGCAGTACCGCCAACGTTGGTCTGGAAGCTGACACCGTAGATCCGGATGTCCTCCGGGTAGGCGAGGAAATAGTTACCCAACAGGGCCACGTCAACTTGCCCGGTCTGGGAATTGGGCTCTGCACCAATGACCGTCTGGCCGCCAGCTGCGATAGTGTTATAGGTTGGCAGGCGGCTGTGAATGTTCATGAAGTACAGGCCGAACTCGGTCTGATTCAACTCCTCCGCGTAGTAGCGGAACGATACGCCAAATTGTCCGTCGTCCCTGGCGTCTACGTCGCCGGCGCGCGGTACATAGACAAAGGTTGGATCGCCGTTGGCACCGTTTTGGCTTCCCCCAACGCCGACCTGGTAGCAACCGTCAGCCAGGGTATCGCCCGGCGCGAAGAAGGTACCGCAGTTGTCGATGACCGTCTGATCCCACTCCAACTGGTAGAAGGCTTCCATCCCGAGATTTTCAGTCAGGCTCTGGGACAGGTAGAGCATGTTGACCGGAATAAGGCCTTCCTTGATCTCCGCGCCGGGTCGACGGAAGGCGGCCGCGTCGATCGGGTTGATGCTGTTGATGCCATTCTGAATGAAGGTACTTTCACCCCAGCTCACCACCTGCCTGCCGATGCGGACCGAGCCAGGCATGTCGCCAATGGCATAGTTGTGGTATAGGAACGCATCGAGCAGCTGCACTCCGGAGGCCTGGGCCGCGGTCTTGCGATTGTCATCGTCGATGTCGTACAGATCCTGGTGCCCGTCCTTAAGCTCGAAGTCGTACCAGTATTTTCCGCGCAGGAAGACGCCGGTATTACCGTATTGCAATGACAGGTCGTGGATGCCTTTGAAAATGGTCGAGAAGGCATCGCCCTTGTCGAAGTTCAGGCGATTGTCGTCGGTGTTGGCGGCGTTGGCGTTGCCACCGTTGTTGGCCCAGATCAGGTCCTTGTCCGGGCTGGCGGTTGCCCAGCTGGAGCCGATGGAAATGCTGGAGTCGAATTGGCCTTCGATTTCACCGATGTCGAATCGCACCGCATGCGCAGGCAGTGCGGAAGCCATTGCGATGGCGACAACCATGGGTTTGAGGCTGCAGGTCAGAAACGTTCTTGTTGTTATGTTCTTCATGTTGTCCTCGCGCCGGGCGCTTGTTGTTATTGAGGATCCCAGGCTCGCAGCAGTGACGGGACGCCGTTCTGCCGCAGGATCTCATTGTAGTCCGATAGGTTTCGTGTTTATACCCCCCCTAATGGGGGGTGATGGGGCGTGGGGCGAGGTGCGTTCGGCCTGCAACGGGTAGGTCAGCTTGCGTCGCTGGCGACCTGGTTCATAATGCCTGCGGGGCGTCCGTCCCGGTTACCAGGAGAGAGGCTGATGACTATTTCCCCGCTGCTGATAGGTGGCAATCAGGCTGGCGGCGTGGCGATTGAGCCGCGCATGGCCAATCGTCACGGGTTGATTGCGGGCGCGACCGGCACCGGTAAGACCATTACGCTGCAGGTGTTGGCGCAGGCCTTTTCGCAACTGGGTGTCCCGGTGTTGGTGCCCGATATCAAGGGTGACTTCTCGGGCATCGCGAAACCGGGTGTGGTATCGGAAAAGCTGCAGCAGCGCGCCCTGCGTGTAGGTATTGACGCTCTGGAGCCCAAGGGTGCGCCGGTGGTGTTTTGGGATGTGTATGGCGAGAAGGGGCATCCGCTGCGTCTGACCATTTCCGAGCTTGGCCCGCAACTGCTGTCGCGGTTGTTGGGGCTGAATGAAACCCAGAGCGGCATCATCGATATTCTGTTCCGGGTCGCTGATGATCAGGGCTGGCTGCTGCTCGACATGAAAGACCTGCGGGCGATGCTCAATCATGTCCACGAGCTCCGTGCCGAACTGGGGCCGCGTTACGGCAATATCTCACCGGCCAGCGTCGGCGCTATCCAGCGCTCGTTGCTGCGTCTGGAACAGCAGGGCGGGGAGCCGTTGTTTGGCGAGCCTGCCGTCTCGCTGGATGACTTTCTCCAGGTCGACGAGCACGGTCAGGGCGTGGTCAATATCCTGCATGCCGAGCGCCTGTATAGGGAGAGCCCGCTCGGCTATGCCTGTGTCCTTCTGTGGCTGCTGTCCGAGCTGTTTGAGCAGCTGCCGGAGGTTGGTGATGCCGACAAGCCCCGGTTTGTGCTGTTCTTTGATGAGGCGCACCTGCTGTTCAATGACACCCCTAAGGCGCTGCTGGATCGGATTGAACAGGTCGTGCGGCTGATCCGCTCCAAGGGTGTGGGCGTGTACTTCGTTACTCAAAGCCCGCTCGACCTGCCGGATGCCGTGCTGGCGCAGCTAGGCAACCGGGTGCAGCACGCGCTGCGCGCGTTTACTCCGCGGGACCAGAAAGCAGTCCGTGCTGCGGCCCAGACTTTCCGCACCAACCCGGATCTGGATACCGAAGCCGTGATCACTGCTCTGGGCGTGGGTGAGGCGCTGGTCTCGGTGCTGGATGAAAAAGGCTCGCCGTCCATCGTGCAGCAGATCTGGGTGCGACCGCCGGACAGTCAGATGGGGCCGATTAGGGGTTCTAGGGATTTTCCGTCCAAAAACGACAAAGTGCTCTGGAGGCCGCGCCGTCCGTGGCCTCCAGAGGGGTATTACTTTTCGCTGACGGGTAAATATCCCTCGATTGAGCGCATAAGCTCCTCCAGATCTGGCAATTTTTCGCTCAATTCGAAGTGGTAAGTCCCCTTGAGGTTAATGTTGTGCCAGGCCACAGGGGATGCCTGTTTGACGATATCTATTCTCTTGGTATCTCCTTGGTATTCGAAGCTGGTCAACAGCTGGCTGAGTATCCTGGAGTTGAAGTAAACGATGGCATTGGTGACCAGGCGAGCGCACTCATTCCATAGCTGGATTTCTTCGTCTGAACTGCCCCGGAACTGATCCCCATTGACGCTGCTCACGGCCCGACGCAGTTGGTGATAGGCCTCTCCCCGGTTCAGCGCGCGCTGAACATAGTTTCTTAAACTGGCATCATCGATGTAGCACAGTAGATAATTCGCTTTCACCAGGCGATTGTATTCCGTCAGGGCTTCCAGCAGCGGGTGATTGCGCTTGTACTCCGAGAGCTTTCTCACCAAGGTGGCTTGCGTTGTTTTCCGCTGCTTAAGTGATACTGCAATCCGTTGGATGGTATCCCAGTGCTGCGCAATACGATGGGTATTGATTGGCTTTTTTAAGCACAGCTGAATTCGGTGTTCTTTGTCTTCCTTGACATCAAACATGTCATTGATCACTTTGCCAACCTGGGCATAGCGTGGGGCAAACTGGTATCCGAACAGATCCAGTAACGCGAAGTTCACATGGTTCACCCCATGGGTATCGGTTGAGAGCACATCCGGAATGATGTCTGACGTATTGCTCATCAACAAATCAAAGATGTAGTGCGATTCATGTTCGTTGGCGCCGATCACTCTGGCGTTGATAGCAGCGTGATTGGCGATCAAGGTCATGGCAGAAACACCTTTTTGAGTGCCAAAGTACTTCGACGAATAACGGGTTTTGAAGGTCTCGCGCCGGGCTTCGAACTTTTGACCATCGGCACTGGCGTGGATCACATCTTCCTGGATGTTGTAGTACCGGAAGATGGGTAGCTTGGCTGTCGCGTTATTGATGTTGTCGTTAGCAGCATTCAATGTTTCCAGGCGAAGATAGTTCGCCTGGATAGTGCTGAGCTGATCATAGGTACGATCAGAGATCTGTGCCATGCCGTAAATGCCTTGATTGGTTGCATTGCCGACCAGAATTGCCAACAGGTCATATTCATGGGAACGGCTTCTGGATTGGGAACCCAGCACATGAGCGAAGCAGTCAATGAAACCGGTGTCACGATCAACCATGCGCAGTACATCCGCAATCCCCGTTGTGGGAATTTGCTGGAAGAAGGGATTGTTGACCAGATGATGTTTGCTGGCCGAAGGCAGGCGCCAGAAGCGTTTACCCTGCGGATTACGCAAGATGATATTCCGGTTGTCTTCCTGTTCAAGATATTCGCCGACTTCGTACAAACGGGTATCCAATTCCATGGCCATCTGTTTGATCAGCTTTTCAGGCTCCTCCGCTAATTTTGTAAAATGGCTCTGTTGAAGCAGCGTATATTTGTTTTTTCGCCAATGTTCCCCGTCGATCAGGTCGGCGTCGAGTGCCCGGTATTTAGTGATATCAGGCAGCGTCAGCTGGCCATTCAGGCGATCAGGAATCTGTTGATAGAGGAACCACTCATAACGATCGATCAGGATATTCCCTTCACCATCCAGCAGGAATTCACGTGATTTTTTGGAAAGGAGTCTGGTGTCGGCAGTTTGCAACTGAGCGTCCTGGCCGTTGAGTTCGTTTTGTGTTTTCGCCAAGGCGGCCGCTAAGTGCTGGGTGCCGTCGCAGCCTTCGAAGCGCAGACATAGGAACAACTCTCGCAGCAAACCTTTCCGCAGACTTTCTTTCTCGTCGCAGTACTGCCACATGGCTTCATCGACCGATCGTCGCTGCTCGTTCAGGAAGAGACATACAGATTCCAGATCCCTTTTGGTCAGCAGGCTCAGTGCTTGCTGTCTTACTGTTGCAAACGGTAGTTGCAGATCAATGCTGTCATCAATGAACAGGTGCAGTACTTCAGCTGCCTTGCTGACATTTTTAGCTGCTTTTTGCCAATCCTTAAACACCGCTTCCTGCGCATAATCCTTTGCCTTCTGTTTGGTCTGTCTGACATGATGCACAAAGCCATCGGCAATACGTTCCAGCGCTTGCTGCCATCGCGTTTGAAGATAGCACAATAAATACAGCCATTGGCTGCCTACGGTTTGACGTTTCAGTTTGGCACCGTAGTAGTCGACTTTCTCTGCCAGGTGTTGCAGATTTTTCTGCGACAGTGATAGCGTGCTCAACAGCAGATCCACTTCCGGCATCCAATGCTGGATATGGCGATAGACAATCAGTTCTTTCTCCAACTCGGTTCCGGTGAAGTTACGAGCCGATTGTCGCAACTGTCGGAACGGCAGTGGACCTGTGCCGTTCACGAGCTCCGCCAGTGCTTGCTTAAGACCGCGTGACATTGCACGCTCAAGGTGCGCGGCCATGTGTTCCTGTTCGTCTCCCACCACCTGACTGATGATCTTTTGCAGCGTGCTGTAGGCAGGGATTGCGATCTTCTGCCCCGAACAATATTCAATGGCCGCATCGAAGAGGTGCCTAGGCGCTGTCCAGGCTCTGGCTTGCTGGGATAAGTAATCTCTCAACGCCGCTCCATGGTCTTTGACATTCCAGCGCTGGTAGTTGCAGAGCTGGAAAACACGTTGGTAAATCCGTTCGTTCTCTTTTGGCGTGAGATTAAAGGGTCTACAGCCTGGGCCTGGTAGAACGGTTTGATAAACGTATTTGAGGTCCTGCTTGATCTGATGAAAGCCGGGATTCAGCACCACCGGCTTGGCTTTGAAATAGCCCAGCAGTACCACCAGCATGTAACGCTGGCCCCGATGACGGAGGCTTTTAGCGATCGCCAGTTCCTTATCGTTCAGCGAGAAAAAGAAGCGTTGGTCGGCGGAGGTGAAAGCGGGGGGTCCATATAAGGGGTTCTAGGGATTTTCCGTCCAAAAACGACAAAGTGCTCTGGAGGCCACGCCGTCCGCGGCCTCCAGAGGGGTATTACTTTTTTGGCGCTTCACATAGCCAGTCACAATAAATCAATCACTTAGCAGTCTGAATGTCGCATTTGGACGGAAAATCCCTAGAACCCCTCATAGATTGGATCGCCCTGGGCGGCAGAACCGAACCGCGCAAGAGCTGCCACCGCACTGGCATGTCCGCTCATGACCGAGGCTGCCAGGTGCACCAGACTATCCCAATGCTTTTCGATCAAAGCGACGTCGACATTGGCTTCGCACACCGCAGCGATTTCTGCGGGCACTTTGGTGCCGCGTGGCACAAAGAGGTGGCGCTGTTTGAGTTCCTTCAACCGCGGGCAAAGATCAAAACCAAGCAAACGGGCATGTGACATGGCAAAGTCGGTGTAGCCAGCCGTTGCGCGTGACTACCTTGCCGCTCGCGGCGAAGTTCTCGCCCGCGATCTCGACGCCCACGGTGGTCTGCATGTACTCGTGCAGCGGGTAGAACTGCGCCAGGTAGGCGCGCACGATCAGGTCGTAGATGTTGCGCTCGCGCTCGCTGAGGGCGGCCTTGCTGCCCTTCTGCATGGTCGGCACGATGCCGTGGTGCGCGGTGATCTTCGAGTCGTCCCACGTCTTGGACTTGATACGCGGATCGGCACCATCGACCAGGCCGGCCAGTTCGGGGTTGACGTGCTTGATCGCCTCCAGCACGCGCGGCGCGTCGGCGTGCTGCGACTCCGGCAGGTAGGCGCAGTCGGTGCGCGGGTACGAGGTCAGCTTGTGCGTCTCGTAGAGCGCCTGGCAGGTGTTCAGCACGTCCTCGGCGCTGTAGCCGAACTTGGCCGAGGCCAGTGCCGTAATGTCGGACAGGGCGAAGGCCAGCGGCTGGTTCTGCTTCTTGGCCTCCTGTTTGTACGCGGCGATGGTGCCCGGCTGGCCCTTGACGGCGGCCACCAGGGCGTCGGCGACGGCGGTATCGACAAGGCGGCCTTCGCTGTCCAGGCCGGCTTGATCCTCCTGCGTGGTGTTTGTCACCGGCCACGCCAAGCCGGGCGATGCTGGCACCGACTGGCGTGCACTGGCTGACACCGCGCGCCAGGCCAAGTTGACGCTGGTGATCTACATGGGTGTCAGCGGTGCGCAGCGCATCCAGGACGAACTGCTGCACGGCTTGCCCGCCGACACACCGGTCGCCATCGTCCAGAACGCCAGCCTGCCGACGCAGCGCCACGCGGTCTGCACCCTGGAAACACTGAGCGCGACGATTGCCAGCGAACAACTGACCAGCCCCAGCGCCATCATCGTGGGCGATGTGGTGCGCGGCGTGACGACCAGCCAGCGCGCTCTTCAGAGCCTGTTCACGGGCACCTGAAAGGGCAGAGCCCCGCTCGGTCATTTCTTGGCAGGCTGTGCCGGTTTGCGCGCAGACTTTCAAGTTCATAGAATCCCCTGCGACAAGCGAGCCGCGCGGCATGCCAGCGGGCCTACTTCTGAACCCACAACACAAGGAATATGTATTTGTCCATGTGCATTTGCGGTGGTTGGGCCTTGGCCATGCCGTTTGAACGTAGCGTACCGGCTTACGCGAACGCGCCGCGTTTGGGGACACCGCGCACTGTATGTTGCAGGATCAGCGCTAAAAGCAGTGCCGCAGTTTCAAACACCAGTAGAAAGTTGGCCAGATCATTGGGCTGACCATCCAGGAGCAGGCTCGATACCCGCCCGGCAACCAGCCCGCCGAGAAATGCCGCGCAAAACCACAGCGCGTGGCGGGTGAGCGCTGGAAGCAGCGCACCAGCCAGCATCATGGCGCCGAAGCTGAAGTGCATGCCGCCGTAGATGGAGCGAATTTCGTTGGTCGCGGTAACGGTTGTTGGTGCGAGGTCGAGGGCGGCCATCGCCGCCTCCGGGTTTATCGTCGTGTTGATGCCAATTGCCATGAAAGCCAGTGCGTTAAGGATCAGGAAACCTTTGGCAATCGTCAGCATTTCGGTGAAACCTCTTCGTGTCGTTCTACGGTCCAGGTATGGATAGGTTCGTGGCCCTCGCGCTGCCACGCCGGGGGCTTCCATAAGTGCTTCAGGCGTTCGCCCAATGGGCCCGGCGCCATGACATCGCGAATCATGTCGACGAATTCATGCAGATTCAGTACGAACCAATTGTGGCTCTTGATCTGCCGCGGCGTACCGTAAACCACCTTTTCCTCTTCGGGTTCGTAGGTGCCGAACAGGTGGTCATACAGCATGATTACGCCGCCGTAGTTTTTGTCCACATATTGCACATTCCGGCCATGGTGTACGCGGTGATTGGAAGGCGTGTTGAACCACCATTCAACCCACGGGTGAAGTTTGGGTATGGATTCGGTGTGTACAAACCACTGGAAGGCCAGGTTGGCGCCGAGCAGGCCGAGCATCAGCTCCGGGGTGAAGCCCGCCAGGACGGCCGGCACATAGAACATCCAGGTGCCGACGATGCCGTTCAGGATGCTCTGCCGCGCGGCGGTCGACATGTTCATGATCTCGCCGGTGTGGTGCGAGACGTGCTGGGTCCAGAACCAGCGCACGCGATGGGCGGTGCGGTGATACCAGTAGTAGCACAGCTCCTGGACGAAGAAGGCCAGGATGATGGTGCCGACGTTGATCGGGATGGTATAGAAACGGTGGTCCCAGACCACCGTGAACAGGGCGGCAACGAACAGCAGGTTCATCAGGCCGCCGGATACGTAGTAGCCCACGCCGAGCGAGAAATTCGCCAGCACCTCGCGCGTCCAGAATGGCTGCCCCTGCCCGGTGTTCCAGCTGCCAGTTTTGCGGCGGAAATACAGCCATTCGAACAGGAATGCACTGCCGAAGACGGGGATCATCGGGATCAGAATCATCTCGTTCATGGTGGGCGGGCGACCGAACAGGGCCGTCATGGCTGCTACGACCGGCTGAAATACTGTTTCCATAAGGGTTTCCTCGTACCTGTTACCACTTGCTTCAGAGGTGGGATGGCGAGTATTTTGTGCTTTTGACTGGTTATGGTCTTGACAGTCGCCTACTATTTTTTGACATGGCGTGCCAAGAGTTTCGGCAATGAGTCACAGCGTTCTGGTTTTCGCGAGGATCGCCCACATCCTGACCCGCTTCATGGAGGCGGAGGGTGTTGCCTGCGCGCCGTTGCAGTACAAGCTGAATGCGGCGACCCGGGCCGAGCGCATCCCCATCGAGCAGTGGTGGGAACTGCTGGAGCAACTGGCCGAGACCAGCGGCGATCCCCTGGTCGGCCTGCGCGTCGGTCGTCACGCCAGGTTGCAGGACGCTGGCGTGCTCGGCTATCTGGCGGCCTCCTGCGCGACGCTGGGTGAGGCCTTGCAGCGCATGCAGCATTATCAGGCCCTGCTGCAGAATCTGTCCTTTGTCTGGCTGCGCGCGGACGGCCCCCATCTGCATCTGGGCTGGGCCGGCGATAAAGGCCCCTCGACCGATGCGTCGAATGATGTGCTGGTGTCCGGCATGCTGACCGTGCTGGATACCCTGGTATCACCACACCGGGTTCGGCCGGTGCAGATCGAATTCCCCAGGCCGGCGACCGCAAACCGGACAATCCACGAGCGAGCACTGGGCTGCCGGGTGCATTTTGGCGGTGACACCCTGGCCATTACCATCCGGCTTGCGGATCTGGGCTTGCCGATCAACAGCCAGGACGCGCATTTGCGTCAGCTGCTGGATCAGCAGGCAGCCGCGATGCTGGAAAGCCTGGCCCACCCCGATGCGTTCCTGATCGAATTCCAGCGCGCCATGATGCGGGGGCTGGAGGAGGGCGCGCTGAGCATGCAGTGGCTGTCGCGGCAGCAGCAAACACCGGTTCGTTCGCTGTACCGCGCCCTGCGGCAACGTGACAGAACCTACAAGGGCATGCTGGATGAGCTGCGCCAGCAACTGGCCAAACAGTACCTGGCCGACCCGGCCTTGTCGCTGAGCGAGATTGCGCTGATGCTTGGCTATTCGGAACAAAGCGCGTTCAGCCGCGCCTTCCGGGGCTGGTACGGGGAGACGCCGCTGCGCTACCGAAAGAAGCCGACGGGCGGAAAGTGCTGAAAGCGCCCACCTGTTTGAGTTACCGCATCAGCTGGTCAGTCGCGATTGCCGTTGCGCCGCAGCCAATTTGGTGACGTGAACTTTCACCATCGTGACGCCCAACGCCGAAATTAACCGGCGCGGCGAAGCCGCGTCCGAGTTGAATGCCTAGTTATGTCTGCCATTTCAATAAA
>NZ_BAAJMD010000025.1:0-15306 GCF_057548395.1 Halopseudomonas sp. 4NH20-0008 | reverse complement strand
GCGTTCAAATTTTTCTTTTGCCACGATAAGTAACCTCTTTAATTAGACAGGAAGCAATCAGCCTTGCTTCTTGATGATTGCGTCAACGATGTTCGAGGGCGCTTCGGAGTACTTGGAAAATTCCATCGAGTAGCTCGCACGCCCTTGGGACATGGAACGAACATCGGTGGCATAACCAAACATTTCACCGAGCGGAACCTCGGCACGGATCACCTTTCCGGAAGGAGAATCTTCCATACCCTGTACCAGACCACGACGGCGATTGAGGTCACCCATCACATCGCCCATGTAGTCCTCGGGGGTCACTACTTCAACTTTCATGATCGGCTCGAGCAGAACAGCACCGCCTTTCTGGGCCAATTGCTTGGTGGCCATCGAGGCAGCGATCTTGAACGCCATTTCGTTCGAGTCGACATCATGATAGGAACCATCAAAGACGGTTGCCTTGAGGCTGAGCAGGGGGTAACCGGCGAGAACACCGTTTTTCATCTGCTCGTCAATGCCCTTCTGGATTGCCGGGATGTATTCCTTGGGTACCACACCACCCACCACTTCGTTGACGAAGACCAGGCCTTCGGCAGCATCACCGGCCGGCTCGAAGCGAATCCAGCAATGACCAAACTGGCCACGACCACCGGACTGACGCACGAACTTGCCTTCGATTTCGCAGGTATTGCGGATGGCTTCACGGTAAGCCACTTGTGGCTTGCCGATATTGGCTTCAACGTTGAACTCGCGCTTCATGCGATCAACGATGATATCCAGGTGCAATTCACCCATACCACCAATGATGGTCTGGCCCGATTCTTCATCGGTGCGAACGCGGAAAGACGGATCTTCCTGAGCCAACTTGCTCAGTGCAATACCCATCTTCTCCTGGTCAGCCTTGGTCTTGGGCTCCACAGCAACGTGAATAACCGGTTCCGGAAAGTCCATGCGCTCAAGTACGATCGGCTTGTCGGCATCACACAGGGTGTCACCGGTGGTGACATCCTTCATGCCGATCAACGCAGCAATATCGCCTGCACGCACTTCCTTGATTTCCTCACGCTGGTTTGCATGCATCTGCACCATACGACCAACGCGCTCTTTTTTACCTTTGACCGAATTGATAACCGAGTCGCCGGAAGCCAGCACACCTGAATAGACGCGAACGAATGTCAGGGTACCAACGAAGGGATCGGTAGCAATCTTGAAGGCCAGGGCAGCAAAGGGCTGGTCGTCGCTGGAGCTGCGCGAATCAACCTTTTCCTCGTCATCCGGGTGTACACCCTTGATCGCCTGAACTTCGTCAGGCGCAGGCAAGTAGTCGATTACTGCATCCAGAACCAGGGGAACACCCTTGTTCTTGAACGAAGAACCACAGACCGCAGGAACGATTTCACATGCCAGGGTGCGCTGACGCAGACCGGCCTTGATTTCGTCATTGGTCAACTCCTCACCTTCGAGGTACTTGTTCATCAAGACTTCATTGGCTTCGGCGGCAGCCTCAATCATGTTCGAGCGCCACTCTTCAGCCAGAGACTGAAGCTCCGCAGGAATGGCTTCCTCGCGGTAGGTCATACCTTTATCGTCATCGTTCCAGTAAATGGCCTTCATCTTGATCAGATCAACCTGACCGACGAAATCCTCCTCTGAACCGATAGCCAACTGGACCGGCACAGGGGTGTGCCCCAGGCGCTTCTTGATCTGCTCGACTACGCGCAGAAAATTGGCACCCTGCCGATCCATCTTGTTGACGTACACAATACGTGGCACGCCGTACTTGTTAGCTTGACGCCATACGGTCTCGGACTGCGGCTCAACGCCGGATGTCCCGCAGAACACCACGACCGCACCATCAAGCACGCGCAGCGAACGCTCAACTTCAATGGTGAAGTCAACGTGGCCGGGCGTGTCGATGATGTTGACACGATGCTTTTCGTACTGAGCACTGGACCCCTGCCAGAAGGTGGTAACAGCGGCGGAGGTAATGGTGATACCCCGCTCCTGCTCCTGCACCATCCAGTCAGTGGTCGCTGCGCCGTCATGCACTTCACCCAGCTTGTGGTTGACGCCAGTGTAAAACAGCACGCGCTCCGTCGTGGTCGTCTTGCCCGCATCAACATGCGCGCAGATACCGATATTACGGTACAGATTGATTGGAGTTGAACGCGCCACAATAGTCTCCTGGGTCGCTTAGAAGCGGTAGTGCGAGAAAGCCTTGTTGGCTTCAGCCATACGGTGCACGTCTTCACGCTTCTTCACGGCAGAACCTTTGCCTTCAGCGGCATCACACAGCTCACCGGCCAGGCGCAGGGCCATGGATTTCTCACCACGTTTCCGGGCAGCATCTACCAACCAGCGCATTGCCAGCGCATTGCGGCGGGAGGGACGCACTTCAACCGGAACCTGGTAAGTGGCACCACCAACACGGCGGGATTTCACTTCGACCAGTGGCGCAATGGCATCGAGTGCTTTTTCAAACAGCTCGACTGGATCTTCGGTCTTGGTGCGCTCCTTGACCTTGTCCAGGGCACCGTAAACGATGCTTTCAGCGACTGCTTTCTTGCCGCTTTCCATTACGTGGTTCATGAATTTGGCGAGAATCTGACTGCCATACTTGGGTTCTGGCAGAATCTCTCGTTTTGCTGCTACGCGACGTCTTGGCATGATAAGCCCTCAAACGGTCTTCAGGTTAGCCCGGAACTATAACCATTTGGTTACGCCCGACCTTACTCTTATCGACTCAGGATAAATGAATTCAGTATTACTTCGGACGCTTGGCGCCGTACTTGGAACGACCCTGACGACGGTCTTTGACACCTGAGGTATCCAGAGAACCGCGAACAGTGTGGTAACGCACACCTGGCAAGTCTTTTACACGGCCGCCGCGAATCAGAACGACGCTGTGCTCTTGCAGGTTGTGACCTTCACCACCGATATAGGATGAAACTTCAAAGCCGTTGGTCAAACGAACACGGCAGACTTTACGCAGAGCCGAGTTCGGCTTCTTCGGCGTAGTGGTGTATACGCGAGTACACACACCGCGACGCTGCGGGCAGTTCTGCAGCGCCGGCACGTCGCTCTTTTCAGCAACGCGCTTACGCGGCTTGCGAACCAGCTGGTTGATTGTTGCCATCTAGCAAAACTCCACTGATGTCTATGAGACATATTAAATAAAAAATGGCAGGACAAATTGCCCCGCCAATTTTAGGGGTACGGAATTCTATAGAGCCGCACCCCGCTCGTCAAGGACGATGGCGTCCGAGGACGCCAGCCTCCTGATCAGTCACCGCCGGAATTCAACGCATCCGAAAGTGCCTGTTCGATTTCTACGGCGCTGACCTTGACCGGCTTGTCGGCCATGCGCTGACGCTTGCGCTCGGCATGATAAGCCAGACCGGTACCGGCCGGAATCAAGCGACCGACCACCACGTTTTCCTTCAAACCGCGCAGATGATCGCTCTTGCCGGTAACGGCAGCCTCGGTCAGAACGCGGGTGGTTTCCTGGAAGGAAGCCGCAGAGATAAAGGACTCGGTCGACAGTGATGCCTTGGTGATACCCAGCAGAACATGCTCATACTTGGCAGTGAACTTGTCCTGCGCAACCAGACGCTCGTTCTCTTCAAGGGCGTGGGTCAGTTCAACCTGGTCACCCTTGATAAAGGTGGAGTCACCGGATTCGGTGATTTCTACCTTGCGCAGCATCTGGCGAATGGTCACTTCGATGTGCTTGTCGTTGATCTTCACACCCTGCAGGCGGTACACGTCCTGAATTTCGTTGACGATGTACTTGGCCAACGCGCTGACACCCAGCAGACGCAGGATATCGTGCGGGTTGCTCGGACCGTCGGAAATCACTTCACCCTTGGTAACCTGCTCACCTTCGAACACGTTCAGGTGACGCCACTTCGGAATCAGCTCTTCATACTGCTCGCTGCCGTCAGTCGGGGTAATAACCAGACGACGCTTGCCCTTGGTTTCCTTGCCGAAAGAAATCGTGCCGCTGATTTCCGCCAGAATCGAAGGCTCCTTGGGACGACGTGCTTCGAACAGATCGGCAACGCGCGGCAGACCACCGGTGATGTCGCGGGTCTTGGACGTTTCCTGCGGGATACGGGCAACAATGTCACCCACATTCACCTTGGCGCCATCGGTCAGGTTGACCAGGGCGTTGGATGGCAGGAAGTACTGGGCTGGTACGTCAGTACCCGGCAGCATCAGTTCCTTACCCTTGTCGTCAACCAGCTTCACGGTCGGACGGATGTCCTTGCCGGCAGCCGGGCGATCCTTCGGATCCATGACTTCGAGGTTGGTCAGACCAGTCAGCTCATCAGCCGTACGCTTGATGGTGATGTTCTCTTCCATACCGACGAAGGCCACGGTACCGGAAATCTCGGTAACGATGGGGTGAGTGTGCGGATCCCACTTGGCAACCACCTGGCCGGCGCTGACTTTCTCACCTTCCTTGATGGAAATGATGGCACCGTAGGGCAGCTTGTAGCGCTCGCGCTCACGACCGAACTCATCGGCCAGAGCCAACTCACCCGAACGCGATACGGCAACCAGGCAACCATCGGCCCGCTCAACGTGCTTGAGGTTGTGCAGACGAATCACACCGGCAGCCTTCACCTGAACGCTGTCAGCTGCAGAGGTCCGGCTGGCCGCACCACCAATGTGGAAGGTACGCATGGTCAGCTGGGTACCTGGCTCACCAATCGACTGGGCAGCGATAACACCGACTGCCTCACCGATGTTGATCAGGTGACCACGGGCCAGATCGCGACCGTAACAGGTGCGGCAAACGCCATAGCGGGTTTCACAGGTGATCGGCGAACGCACGATAACTTCATCGACGCTGTTCAGCTCGAGGAATTCAACCCACTTCTCGTCAACCAGCGTGCCGCCGGGGACGATGACTTCATCGGTACCGGGCTTGATCACGTCACGGGCAATGGTACGACCAAGGACGCGCTCACCCAGCGGCTCAACGATATCACCACCTTCGATGTGCGGTGCCATCAGCAGACCACGATCGGTGCCGCAATCGGTTTCGGTGATCACCAGATCCTGGGCCACGTCTACCAGACGACGGGTCAGGTAACCGGAGTTGGCAGTCTTCAGTGCGGTATCGGCCAGACCCTTACGGGCACCGTGAGTAGAGATGAAGTACTGGAGTACGTTCAGACCTTCACGGAAGTTGGCGGTAATCGGCGTCTCGATGATCGAGCCATCCGGCTTGGCCATCAGACCACGCATACCGGCCAGCTGGCGAATCTGCGCGGCAGAACCACGGGCGCCGGAGTCAGCCATCATGTACATGGAGTTGAAGGATTCCTGATCGACTTCCTTGCCGTCGCGATCGAGCACGCGAGTCGATTTGAGGTTGTCCATCATCGCCTTGGAGATCTCGTCGTTGGCCTTGGACCACAAGTCGATCACCTTGTTGTACTTCTCGCCCTGGGTAACCAGACCGGAGGCATACTGATCTTCAATCTCTTTCACTTCGTCGGTAGCCGCATCAATGATGCGCGCCTTTTCATCGGGGATGACAAAGTCATTCACGCCGATCGAGGCACCGGAAATGGTCGAGTAAGCGAAACCGGTGTACATCAACTGGTCAGCGAAGATCACGGTCTCCTTCAGACCAACAATGCGGTAGCACTGGTTGATCAGCTTGGAAATCGCCTTCTTCTTCAACGGCTGGTCAACCAGCTCGTAGGGCAGACCCTTGGGCAGAATCTGGAACAGCAGTGCACGACCGACGGTGGTATCAACGATACGGGTTTCGGTAGTCCAGCTGTCGTCCTTGTGCTTGACGGTCTCGGTGATACGTACCTTGACCATGGCATGCAGCTCAACCTGACCACTGCGATAGGCCATTTCAACTTCGTTGACGCCGCTGAAACGCATACCCTCGCCCTTGGCGTTGATACGGGTACGGGTCATGTAATACAGGCCCAGTACCACGTCCTGCGACGGCACGATGATCGGCTCGCCGGAGGCCGGAGAGAGGATGTTGTTGGTCGACATCATCAGCGCACGCGCTTCCAGCTGGGCTTCCAGCGTCAGCGGTACGTGAACGGCCATCTGGTCACCGTCAAAGTCGGCGTTATAGGCGGCACAGACCAGCGGGTGCAGCTGGATTGCCTTGCCTTCAATCAAAACCGGCTCGAACGCCTGGATACCCAAACGGTGAAGAGTTGGCGCACGGTTCAGCAGAACCGGGTGCTCGCGGATCACGTCAGCGAGGATATCCCATACTTCCGGCAGTTCGCGCTCGACCATCTTCTTCGCCGCTTTGATGGTAGTCGCCAGACCGCGGTGCTCGAGCTTGCCGAAGATGAACGGCTTGAACAGCTCGAGGGCCATTTTCTTCGGCAGACCGCACTGGTGCAGACGCAGGGTCGGACCTACCACGATCACCGAACGACCGGAGTAATCCACGCGCTTGCCAAGCAGGTTCTGACGGAAACGACCCTGCTTGCCCTTGATCATGTCAGCCAGGGACTTCAGAGGACGCTTGTTGGTACCGGTGATGGCACGACCGCGACGGCCGTTATCCAGCAGCGCGTCAACCGATTCCTGCAGCATGCGCTTCTCGTTGCGCACGATGATATCCGGCGCAGACAGGTCGAGCAGACGCTTGAGGCGGTTGTTACGGTTGATCACCCGGCGATACAGATCGTTCAGATCCGAGGTCGCGAAACGGCCACCGTCCAGCGGTACCAGCGGACGCAGATCCGGCGGCAGTACTGGCAGCACGGTCATGACCATCCACTCGGGCTTGTTGCCGGAACCCAGGAAGGCTTCCATCAACTTCAGTCGCTTGGACAGCTTCTTGATCTTGGTTTCCGAGGTGGTCTGCGGAATCTCTTCACGCAGAACAGCAATCTCGTGGGCCAGATCCATACCGGAGAGGAGCTCGAAGATGGCCTCGGCACCCATGCGGGCATCGAAGTCGTCACCGAACTCTTCCAGGGCTTCAAAATACTGCTCATCGTTCAGCAGTTGACCCTTTTCCAGCGTGGTCATACCTGGCTCGATGACCAGGTAGGATTCGAAATACAGCACGCGCTCGATATCGCGCAGGGTCATATCCAGCAGCAGACCGATACGGGACGGTAGCGACTTGAGGAACCAGATGTGCGCAACTGGCGAGGCCAGTTCGATGTGACCCATGCGCTCACGACGGACCTTGGCCAGCGCCACTTCAACGCCGCACTTCTCACAGATCACACCGCGATGCTTGAGGCGCTTGTACTTGCCACACAGGCACTCGTAATCCTTGACCGGGCCAAAGATCTTGGCACAGAAAAGGCCGTCACGCTCAGGCTTGAACGTACGGTAGTTGATGGTTTCCGGCTTCTTAACTTCGCCGTAGGACCAGGACCGGATCATTTCCGGTGATGCCAAGCCGATTCGCAGGGAATCAAACTCTTCAATCTGTCCCTGGGACTTGAGCAGGTTCAGTAAGTCTTTCAAGGCCTATACTCCTCGCAGTGTCTCAGGCGGAGCAACTCCGCCCGAGACGTGGGCAGCTGATGGTTATTCGGATTCCAGCTCGATATCGATACCGAGCGAACGGATTTCCTTGATCAACACGTTGAAGGATTCGGGCATGCCGGCCTCCATACGGTGATCGCCGTCCACGATGTTTTTGTACATCTTGGTGCGGCCGTTCACGTCGTCCGACTTCACTGTCAGCATTTCCTGCAGGGTGTAGGCGGCGCCATAGGCTTCGAGTGCCCAGACCTCCATCTCCCCGAAACGCTGACCACCAAACTGGGCCTTACCACCCAACGGCTGCTGTGTTACCAGGCTGTAAGAGCCGGTAGAACGTGCATGCATCTTGTCATCAACCAAGTGGTTGAGCTTGAGCATGTACATGTAACCGACGGTCACAGGACGATCAAAGGTATTACCGGTACGGCCATCGATCAGTTTCATCTGACCACTTTCCGGCAGGTCGGCAAGACGCAGCATGTGCTTGATCTCACTTTCCTTGGCGCCATCAAATACGGCAGTAGCCATCGGCACACCGGCACGCAGGTTACCGGCCAGCTCGATGATTTCCTGATCGCTGAGAGCGTCAAGATTTTCCTGACGTCCGCCAACCTTGTTGTAGATCTCATCAAGGAACTCGCGCAGCTCGGCAATCTTGCGCTGCTCTTCGAGCATGCGGTTGATCTTCTCGCCCAGACCCTTGGCTGCAAGACCAAGGTGCGTTTCCAGGATCTGACCCACGTTCATACGCGAAGGTACACCCAGCGGGTTCAGCACGATATCGACAGGCGTACCGTTTTCGTCATGCGGCATGTCTTCAACCGGCATGATGACCGAGATAACACCCTTGTTACCGTGACGACCAGCCATCTTGTCACCCGGCTGAATGCGACGCTTGATTGCCAGGTAGACCTTGACGATCTTCAGTACGCCCGGCGCCAGGTCATCGCCCTGCTGCAGCTTGCGCTTCTTGTCTTCAAACTTGTCGTCAAGCAGCTTGCGGCGGTCAGTCAGGTAGGCCTGGGCCATTTCCAGCTGTTCGTTAAGGCTGTCTTCGCTCATGCGCAGTTTGAACCACTGACCATGCTCAAGACCGTCCAGCGCCTCGTCAGTCAGCTTGGCTCCCTTCTTAAG
Source organism: Halopseudomonas sp. 4NH20-0008 (assembly GCF_057548395.1). Classification (NCBI taxonomy): domain Bacteria; kingdom Pseudomonadati; phylum Pseudomonadota; class Gammaproteobacteria; order Pseudomonadales; family Pseudomonadaceae; genus Halopseudomonas; species Halopseudomonas sp. 4NH20-0008. The sequence continues at coordinate 6,684 of NZ_BAAJMD010000025.1, read as the reverse complement.
ACCGGCACCGCCTTCAACGCCATGACCCACCAGTGCCGAGCGCAGACGCTCGAAGGTAGCCACTTCAACAATGCGGAACTCTTCCTGCAGATCCTTGCGGATCTCGGCCAGCTGTTCCTTTTCAATTGCCAGAGCGCGCGAGTCACGCTCAACGCCGTCACGGGTAAAGACCTGAACGTCAATCACCGTACCCTTGGTGCCAGTCGGCACACGCAGGGAGGTATCTTTAACGTCAGACGCCTTCTCACCGAAGATCGCACGCAACAATTTCTCTTCTGGGGTCAGCTGGGTTTCGCCCTTGGGCGTGACCTTGCCGACCAGAATGTCGCCGGGGCCGACTTCGGCGCCAACATAAACAACACCCGCCTCATCCAGCTTGCCGAGTGCCGATTCACCCACGTTCGGGATATCAGAGGTAATTTCCTCTGGCCCCAACTTGGTGTCACGTGACACGCAGGTCAGTTCCTGAATGTGAATGGTAGTAAAGCGATCTTCCTGAACCACGCGCTCGGAGACCAGAATCGAGTCTTCGAAGTTGTAACCGTTCCAGGGCATGAACGCGACGCGCATGTTCTGGCCCAGGGCCAACTCGCCCATGTCCACAGAAGAGCCGTCAGCCAGGATATCCTTGGCCTTGATCACGTCACCTTTCTTCACCAGCGGACGCTGGTTGATGCAGGTGTTCTGGTTGGAACGGGTGTACTTGATCATCGAGTAGATATCGACGCCCGCTTCACCGGCTTCAATCTCGTCATCCGCCACACGGACCACGATACGACTGGCATCAACCGAGTCGATCACACCACCACGACGGGCGGTAACACAGACACCGGAATCACGCGCTACGTTACGCTCCATACCAGTACCTACCAGCGGCTTCTCGGCACGCAGAGTGGGTACGGCCTGACGCTGCATGTTCGAACCCATCAGGGCGCGGTTGGCATCGTCATGCTCAAGGAACGGAATCAGCGACGCGGCGACCGATACAACCTGACGCGGGGATACGTCCATCAAGGTCACTTCATGCGGTGCCTTGACGGTGAATTCGTTCTGGTGACGCACTGCCACCAGATCATCCACCAGCTTGCCGTCTTCAACCGTGGCACTGGCCTGGGCAATAACGTGATCAGCTTCTTCAATGGCTGAGAGGAAGATGATCTCGTCAGTTACTTCAGCATCGCGTACACGACGGTATGGGCTCTCGAGGAAGCCATACTTGTTGGTACGGGCATAGGTAGCCAGCGAGTTGATCAGACCAATGTTCGGACCTTCAGGGGTCTCGATCGGGCAAACGCGGCCGTAATGGGTCGGATGCACGTCACGCACTTCGAAACCAGCACGCTCACGGGTCAGACCACCCGGCCCAAGCGCGGAGACGCGGCGCTTGTGGGTAATCTCGGACAGCGGGTTGTTCTGGTCCATGAACTGCGACAGCTGGCTGGAACCGAAGAACTCCTTCACTGCCGCCGCAACCGGCTTGGCATTGATCAGATCCTGCGGCATCAGGCCTTCGCTTTCGGCCATCGACAGACGTTCCTTGACCGCGCGCTCAACACGTACCAGACCGACACGGAACTGGTTTTCGGCCATCTCGCCAACCGAGCGCACGCGACGGTTACCCAGGTGATCGATGTCGTCGACAACGCCCTTGCCATTTCGGATATTGACCAGGGTCTTGAGCACTTCGATGATGTCTTCCTTGCTCAGGACGCCAGCACCTTCAATCTCGTCACGACCAATACGGCGGTTAAACTTCATCCGACCTACAGCAGACAGATCGTAACGATCACTGCTGAAGAACAGGTTGCCGAACAGGGTTTCTGCAGCATCCTTGGTCGGCGGCTCGCCGGGGCGCATCATGCGGTAAATTTCTACCAGTGCTTCGAGCTGAGTAGTAGTACCATCGATACGCAGGGTATCGGAGATAAACGGACCACAATCGATGTCGTTGGTATAGAGCGTCTCCAGGTGTGTTACCTGGGCCTTCTCCAGCTTGGCAATCAGGTCGGTAGTGATTTCCGTGTTGCACTCAACCAGAATTTCACCAGTTGCCGGATGCACGATGGTCTTGGCGATGGTGCGACCAAGGATGTAATCGTACGGCACTTCCAGACTGCTGATACCCGCTTTCTCAAGCAGGTTGATGTGGCGCGCGGTAATGCGGCGGCCTTTTTCAACGACAACCTTGCCCTTTTCATCCTTGATGTCAAAAGTAGCGATCTCACCGCGCAGGCGCTGGGGTACCAGCTCCAGCTGCAGGTTCTCACCCTTGACCTCAAACACGTTGGTGTCATAGAAAATATCCAGGACTTCGTCCGTCTGGTAGCCCAGCGCACGCAACAGTACCGAAGCCGGCAATTTGCGACGACGGTCGATACGGACGAAGACGCAATCCTTTGGATCGAACTCGAAGTCCAGCCATGAGCCGCGGTAAGGAATCACGCGGGCGGAGTACAGCAGTTTGCCGGAGCTGTGGGTCTTGCCACGATCGTGGTCGAAGAACACACCCGGGCTGCGGTGCAACTGGGAGACGATCACTCGCTCGGTACCGTTGATCACGAAGGTACCGTTCTCAGTCATCAGGGGTATTTCACCCATGTAGACTTCCTGCTCCTTGATGTCTTTGATCGCCTTGTTGGACGACTCACGATCAAAGATGATCAGGCGCACTTTTACGCGCAGCGGAACCGCATAAGTTACTCCGCGCAATACGCATTCCTTGACGTCGAATGCCGGATCACCCAAACGGTAACCGACGTATTCGAGAGCCGCATTACCGGAATAACTGATAATGGGGAACACAGATTTGAAGGCCGCGTGCAGACCGATATCACGAACCTGCTCCTTCGGCATATCCGATTGCAGGAATTCCCGGTAGGAATCCAGCTGAATCGCCAGCAGATAGGGCACATCCATCACATGCGGCAGTTTGCCAAAGTCCTTGCGGATACGTTTTTTCTCAGTATATGAGTAAGCCATCAGCGTTCCCCAGCTTGGTCACCTGCTTGATTGGCTCCCCCCGCAGGGGAAACCAGAAAATGCTTGCAAGTCCTACGTCTTGCTCACCCCTCGGGGTGCCTCCGCCACAGACTTCACAGAAGCCTGCCAGAACGGAAAAAGGCCGGTGGCACTTCGGCCACCAGCCATCAATCTGACCTAACAGATCAGACTGTCGACGCAAGGTCGCACAAGATTACTTGAGCTCAACCTTGGCGCCAGCTTCTTCCAGAACTTTCTTGGCAGCTTCGGCTTCGTCTTTAGACACGCCTTCTTTGACCACGCCAGGAGCGCCGTCAACAACAGCCTTGGCTTCTTTCAGGCCCAGGCCGGTCAGCTCGCGAACAGCCTTGATCACGTTAACTTTCTTCTCACCGGCTTCGGTCAGAATAACGTTGAACTCGGACTGCTCTTCAGCAACAGCAGCAACGGCAGCAGCCGGACCGGCAGCAGCAGCAGCGGAAACGCCAAACTTCTCTTCCATTGCCTTGATCAGTTCAACAACCTGCATAACAGACATTTCTGATACGGCATTGATGATATCTTCGTTGGTCAGAGCCATGACTCAATATTCCTGTATTGGGGGACAACCCTGGGGGTCGTCAAAAATAAGTTATACGATCGAAAAGCATCAACCAGCCAATCAGGCGGCTGTAGCTTCCTTGTGATCGCGGACAGCGGCCAAAGTACGGACGAATTTGCTGGTGGCGCCTTGAATCACGCTCATCAACTGGCTGATAGCCTCGTCGTAGGTCGGCAGTGTTGCCAAAATGTCGATCTGAGATGCTGCAAGGAAGTTGCCTTCAAAGGCTGCTGCCTTGACTTCGAATGCGCTCTGACTCTTGGCGAACTCTTTGAACAGACGGGCGGCGGCGCCCGGGTGCTCTTTGGAGAAAGCAATAAGAGTCGGACCAACAAAGACTTCGTTGAGGCACTCGTAAGGAGTACCTTCAACGGCACGACGCAGCAGCGTGTTACGTACAACACGTACGTAAACACCAGCTTCGCGTGCTTCTTTGCGCAAACCAGTCATAGCAGAGACGCTTACGCCGCGGGCATCAGCCACAACAGCAGACAGCGCACCTTTGGCAGCTTCGTTGACTTCAGCGACGATGGCTTTCTTGTCTTCGAGCTTAATTGCCACGGGTTTTACTCCTGGATTTACCATTGATCGCCCGAGGGCGACATGTTTTGGTGTCAGATCCAGCCTGCACTGAATCGGGAGCACCATCTGCGTAGGCTTGCTTGTTTAAGGCTCGCGCCGCCTACGGTCTTGGACAGCCCCCGCTACGCAGGGACCCCAATACGTGACGCAGCACCTGAGTGCTGCGTCGGTCAATCAGACATTCAAGGAAGCTTGGTCGATCTGTACGCCAGGACCCATGGTGGTGCTCAGGGTCACGCGCTGCAGATATACGCCTTTGGACGTAGACGGCTTGGCTTTTTTCAGATCGGCGATCAAGGCTTCAACGTTTTCCTTGAGCTTGACGGCATCAAAGCCAACCTTGCCAACCGAGCAATGAATGATGCCGTTTTTGTCGGTACGGTAGCGAACCTGACCCGCCTTGGCGTTTTTCACTGCGGTGCCGACATCGGCAGATACAGTACCGACCTTGGGGTTAGGCATCAGGCCACGGGGACCCAGAACCTGACCCAGCTGACCGACAACGCGCATCGCATCCGGAGAAGCGATAACCACGTCGTAATTCAGATCACCGGCTTTCATTTCAGCAGCCAGATCATCCATACCTACCTTATCGGCGCCAGCGGCCAAAGCGGCCTCTGCATTGGCACCCTGGGTAAATACGGCAACGCGAACAGTCTTACCAGTGCCATGCGGCAGCAATGTTGCGCCACGGACAACCTGATCGGATTTACGCGGGTCAACACCGAGATTGACGGACACATCAACCGACTCGACAAACTTGACGCTGGATACTTCAGCCAACAGCGTGGCGGCTTCTTCGAAGGCATACGCCTTGTTAGCCTGAACCTTTTCGTTGATAGCCTTTTGGCGCTTGCTCAGCTTAGCCATTTACACACCCTCCACGTTAAGGCCCATGCTGCGTGCGGAACCAGCGATGGTGCGAACGGCAGCTTCCATATCAGAAGCAGTCAAATCAGCCTGCTTGGTCTTGGCAATTTCTTCCAACTGGGCACGGGTAACAGTGCCGACCTTCTGACTGTTGGGACGTGCAGAACCGCTTTTCAGGCCAGCAGCCTTGAGCAGCAGAACGGCAGCAGGTGTGCTCTTGGTTTCAAAGGTGAAGCTACGGTCGCTGTACACGGTAATGATTACCGGCGTCGGCAAACCTGGCTCCATGCCTTGAGTCTTGGCATTGAACGCTTTGCAGAATTCCATGATGTTCACACCATGCTGACCCAGAGCTGGACCAACCGGCGGACTTGGATTGGCCTGACCGGCCTTAACCTGAAGCTTGATATAAGCTTGAATCTTCTTAGCCATCTTTCTTCTCCATTGGGTAGTAGCGCCTGGCGGCTCCCCGGTTCATTACAACAGTACTGACAACAAAGCCCCGCATCGCATAAGCGCTGCAGGGCTCAGGAGGACGTGGGCTATCAGCCCTTTTCTACCTGGCCGAACTCCAGTTCAACTGGGGTGGGACGACCAAAGATGAGAACAGCGACCTGAACACGGCTCTTCTCATAATTCACTTCTTCTACCACACCGTTGAAGTCGGCAAAGGGACCATCAGTCACCCGTACTACTTCACCCGGCTCAAACAAGGTCTTGGGCTTCGGCTTGTCAGTACCATCCGCGACGCGGCGCAAAATGATATCGGCTTCTTTATCGGTGATAGGTGCCGGCTTGTCAGCGGTACCACCAATAAAGCCAAGTACGCGCGTGGTGTCTTTCACCAAGTGCCAGGTACCTTCGTTCATTTCCATCTGAACCAGGACGTAGCCAGGGAAGAACTTGCGCTCGCTCTTGCGCTTCTGACCATTGCGCATTTCCACCACCTCTTCGGTGGGCACAAGGATCTCGCCGAACTGCTCTTCCATACCGGCCAGCTTGATACGCTCCTGAAGGGAGCGCATGACGTGCTTCTCGAAACCCGAGAAGGCATGCACAACGTACCAACGCTTAGACACGGATCACCCTTAACCAATGAACTGAGAAATGATCCAACCCAGCAAGGTATCCAGCCCCCAAAGAAGCAGGGCCATTACCAACACAACGGCTACTACAATAAGCGTTGTCTGAGTCGTTTCCTGACGGGTTGGCCAAACCACTTTACGTATTTCAATGCGCGCTTCTTTCAACAGCGCCCAAAAAGCCTTGCCTTTGGCTGTCTGCAGCGCAACAAAGCCTGCAACCAAACCCAGCACAACCAGTGCCAGGGCACGATACAAAACAGGTTCTGCGGCAAAATGATGGTTACCATAAACACCGGCTATGACAATGATGGCCACCACTATCCACTTTGGGACATCTAAGCGATCATCGTGAATCTCTGCCTTGGTACTCATGAATCATCAAATCCTGTTTTGGTAGCCAGAAAAAATCTGGCAGGCCAGGAGGGAATCGAACCCCCAACCTGCGGTTTTGGAGACCGCCGCTCTGCCAATTGAGCTACTGGCCTGTAATCGCAGTCGAGCCGGCAATAGTACCGGCTCGACAGTTCAAGATCAATTGCTAATTAAGCAATAATCTTGGCAACCACG
>NZ_BAAJMD010000024.1:0-22128 GCF_057548395.1 Halopseudomonas sp. 4NH20-0008 | reverse complement strand
GGGAGGCCATGGCCTCCCCTCTCGTCTGCGCCACCAGCATCAGGCCAACGGCTCCATGACTTGATCGTGCGTCCTGGCGCCGCCCATGATCAGGCAGCGCCTTCAACAGACCGTCACTCGGCTTTTGGCTGCTCACGCAGACGGATATGCAGCTCGCGCAGCGCCTTGTTGTCCACCGCGCCCGGTGCCTGGGTCATGACGCAGGCAGCGCTCTGGGTTTTCGGGAAGGCAATGACTTCACGGATCGAGCTGGCACCGGTCATCAACATCACCAGACGGTCCAGACCAAAGGCCAGGCCACCGTGTGGGGGCGCACCGAACTTCAGGGCATCGAGCAGGAAGCCGAACTTCTCCTGCTGCTCCTCAGCGCTGATGCCGAGGATATTGAACACCGCCTGCTGCATTTCCTTGCGGTGGATACGGATTGAACCGCCACCCAGTTCGGTGCCGTTCAGCACCATGTCGTACGCACGGGACAAGGCTTTGGCGGGATTGGCCTGCAGCTCTTCGGGGCTGCACTGGGGCGCCGTAAAGGGGTGATGCAGGGCCGACAGCGAGCCATCGTCGTTTTCCTCGAACATCGGGAAATCAACCACCCACATCGGTGCCCACTCACAGGTCAGCAGGTTCAGGTCATGGCCGAGCTTGATCCGCAGTGCACCCAGGGCCTCGGAAACCACCTTGGCCTTGTCGGCGCCAAAGAACACGATATCGCCATCCACCGCACCGACACGATCAAGGATCACATTCAGGCTGGCCTCGGGGATATTCTTGACGATCGGCGACTGCAGACCCTCAACACCCTTGGCGCGCTCATTGACCTTGATATAGGCCAGACCCTTGGCACCGTAGATGCCCACGTACTTGGTGTAATCGTCGATCTGCTTGCGCGGCATGCTCGCGCCGCCCGGGACGCGCAGTGCGGTTACACGGCACTTGGGATCGTTGGCAGGGCCGGCGAAGACCTTGAATTCCACATCCTTGAGCTGATCTTCAACATCGACCAGTTCCAGCGGAATGCGCAAATCCGGCTTGTCCGAACCATAACGGCGCATGGCTTCGGAGAACGGCATGTGCGGGAAATCAGCAAACTCGACATCCAGCACTTCCTTGAACAGCTTACGCACCATGCCTTCGGTCAGGCTGATGATGTCCTGCTCGTCCATAAAGCTGGTTTCAATGTCGATCTGGGTAAATTCCGGCTGACGGTCAGCACGCAGATCTTCATCACGAAAGCACTTGGCGATCTGGTAGTAACGGTCAAAGCCGGACACCATCAGTAGCTGCTTGAACAGCTGGGGTGATTGCGGCAGGGCAAAGAAGGTGCCGGGATGGGTGCGGCTGGGCACCAGATAATCACGTGCACCTTCAGGGGTGGCACGGGTCAGAATCGGCGTTTCCACATCGAGGAAGCCGTTCTCATCCAGATAACGACGTACACTACTGGTAATACGCGAGCGCAGCTTCAGCTTGGCCGCCATTTCCGGGCGACGCAGATCGATAAAGCGGTAGCGCAGACGGGTTTCTTCACCGACATCGCTGTACTCGTCCAGCGGGAAAGGCGGGGTTTCGGCCTGGTTCAGTACTTCAAGCTCATAACCCAGTACTTCAATGGCGCCGGAGGCCATGTTGGCATTGCGCGCACCTTCAGGACGCAGACGCACCTTGCCACGGATTTTCACCACATATTCACTGCGTACCCGATCCGCCAGGGCAAAGGTCTCTTCGCGATCCGGATCGAATACCACCTGCGCCAGACCCTCGCGGTCACGGATATCGAGAAAGATAACCCCGCCATGATCACGGCGACGGTGAACCCAGCCGCAAAGGGTGACTTCCTGATCCGCCAGTGTTTCGTTCAACTGGCCGCAATAGTGGCTACGCATCATGGTGTGGTGTTCCTGTAGTGAAGTCGCGCCAGCTTGCCTGGGGAGAGTACAGGCGTATACAGGGGCGCACGGATAAAAGCGCCATAATATACCCGATAAATGCCCTCAACGGCGATAACCTGTCGCACAGATTGCAGTTCAGACCGCAGTCTGGCTATGCTCGGGCTCGACAATAATAAGCAGAACAGGGGACACCGCATGAGTGCATTATCGGGTCAAGTTGCCGTTATTACCGGCGCCGCATCGGGTATCGGCAAGGCGCTGGCCGAAGACCTGGCTGGCCGGGGCTGCAAGCTGGCGCTGGCCGATCTCAATGAGCAGGCCCTGGCCGAACTGGCCGCCGAGCTGACCAAGCGTGGTTGCCAGGTCATCACCTGCCGCCTGGACGTGGCTGACCGCGCCGCTGTCGAAGCCTTTGCCAACGAGGTAAAGACGCATTTTGGTCGCGCTGACCTGCTGTTCAATAACGCCGGCGTATCCCTCTCGCAAACCGTGGAACATACCGACTACAACGACTTCGAATGGCTGATGAATATCAATTTCTGGGGCGTGGTTCACGGCACCAAAGCCTTCCTGCCGTTGATGCGTGAGCAGCGCAGCGGTCATATCATCAACATATCCAGCCTGTTCGGCCTCATCGGCGTCCCCACCCAGGCCGCCTACAACGCCAGTAAATTTGCCGTCAGAGGCTTTACCGAGGCTCTGCGGCAGGAATTGAGGGGCAGCGGCATAGAAGTCAGCTGCGTTCATCCGGGCGGGATCAAGACCAATATCATGCGCAACGCACGTTTTTACGTCGATACCAAAGGGCACAGCGACATGCAGGCCGCTGTATCGCAATTTGACCGCATAGCCACAACCGAGCCCCATGTGGCCGCAAAGGTTATTTTAGACGGGGTTTCCAGCAACAAGGCGCGGATTCTGATAGGCTTGGATGCGAAGTTGCTGTCTTTGATTCAGCGCTTGCTGCCGGTTGGCTATCAGGGACTTCTGGGCTATTTCCTGAAAAAATCCTGAGCCGATCATTGAGTCAAGGCAGTTCGTTCCCCGTACGTATGACACGATCAGGAGCAATGATGAAAATCGACATTGGTATCAAGGAAAAAGACCGGGCAAAAATTGCCGACGGCCTGTCCCATTTGCTCGCAGATACCTACACCCTGTATCTGAAGACCCACAATTTCCACTGGAACGTCAAAGGCCCCATGTTCCAGACCCTGCACCTGATGTTTGAGACCCAGTACAACGAACTGGCTCTGGCGGTCGATGACATCGCCGAGCGCATTCGGACCCTGGGCTTTCCGGCGCCAGGCACCTATAAGCAGTTCGTCAAACTCAGCAGCATCAAGGAAGAAGACGGTGTTCCCGAGGCCAAGGAAATGATTCGCCTGCTGGTTGAGGGCCAGGAAGCCTGTGTGCGCACCGCGCGCAGCATCTTCCCGGTGTGCGATGAAAACCACGACGAACCCACCGCCGACCTGCTGACCCAGCGCATGCAAGTGCATGAAAAAACCGCCTGGATGCTGCGCAGTCTGCTCGAAACCTGAAACCGGCTCGATCACTGGCGGGCCCCTAGGGTGCCCGTCAGTCCCCTCCAGACAACGTCATTTGTTGAGCTCATCAATTCAGGGTACAGTGCCGCCCCGGTCCTTATTGTCCGCGACCGGAAACGTCATTTTCCCTGTATCCATGGTGAGTCCCTTGAAAAGTCTTCGTTACATACATTTTATTGTTGGCCTGAGCGCATTGGTCATTGGCCTGCTGAATATTCAACCGGCAGCTGCTCAGCTTGCTCCCATCGTCATCATTGCCCTTTTGACCGGCCTGCTGAACCTGCAGCAATTCAATCACAGCAGTCTGAGTGGGGGTGTGGTTCGCCGCAGTCTCGGTATTGTTGCTGCCATCATGCTGCTTTGTGCCGGCTTGATACCCCTCGGCATCCTGATTTTTGCCCAGCATCAACTGATTGGTTACGGCATTCATGCGGTAGCGCTGGCCATTGGCGCAATCTGCCTGCTGACCGTGCTGAGCCTGACCGCACGTCTCGGCAGCCTGAAGCTGAACCTGCCCAGCCGCCCTCGCCGTCAGTCCGGCCGCGAGACTGGTACGGTAAAGTGGTTCAACTCGCAAAAGGGCTTTGGTTTTATCTCACGGGATCAGGGCGACGATGTATTTGTCCACTTCCGCGCTATTCGCGGTGAGGGGCATCGTGCCCTGACAGAGGGTCAACGGGTCGAGTTCGAGGTCGCCAACCGCGACAAGGGCCTGCAGGCCGAGGACGTGGTTATTCTCTAAGGAAGCGCTGAATACTTCCTTAATAATGGGGTGGCGGCTGATCATCATCAGTCGCTTCACCCGGCATCGACGCCGCCAGCTCTGACTGGCGCCGCGCCAGCACTTCCAGCGCCCTGCGCATCCGCTCCATTTCCAGCTGCTGCTGGGTTACCAGCTCACTCAGGCTCTGGATACTGTCGTCCTGAAATACCAGGCGCACCTCAAGATCGGCAATACGCGCTTCCAAGTCATCCATCAGTCTGTCTCCGAAAAACTGAAACCGGCACCCAGCATACCGCGCAATTTATCAATCCGCGCTTTGATTTCTGCCGGCGTACAAGGCTTGGCTGGGGCATGCCCCCAAACCGGCTTGGGCCAGGCCGGATCTGCGCGGTAACGGACAATATGGTGAACATGCAACTGACTGACCACATTACCCAGGGCGGCAATGTTGATCTTGTCCGCCGCAAACACGTCATCCAGTACCTCCGCAAGGTGGCTGGACTCCAGTAGCAACTGCTGCTGATCCGACACTGACAACTGAAAAATTTCGCGCATCTGCTTGCGCCTGGGCACCAGGATAAACCAGGGATAATTGGCATCCTTCATCATCAACAAGGTACACAGGGGAAAATCCCCCACACGATGTGTATCTGCCACCAGTTGTTTATCCAGCTCAAACATATAGAATCCGCCCTCATCAGAGTTACGTTATATCCCTGCGACATGACATGGCTCACAAAAAGACAGAATTGTTGAGCGAGCCGACTGAGCTAGTGTTATTTTCAACGAAGTGTGCGATATTTGTGACACTTTGTTAACAGAACCTCAGGCAAATTATAGATTAGCAGCGTCAAGACGCTGCTTTTCAAGACTAAAATTTGGCAATTCGCTAATTAGTGCTTTAATTTGATGTGATAACAAAAAAGATGACAGGTTCCCATGGGCCAGCATGTCACCGGGTAATTTTTTTGATAACTGATGGAGCATATGATGAAAACAACTATTAAATGGACTTCCGTAGCAATGGCTGTGGCCATGGCCAACGGACTCATGATCACCCAGGCTGCCGCCGATGAAAAGGCCGGCTTCATTGAGGGCGCCTCCGCCACCCTCAGTAACCGCACCATTAACTTCAGTCGCGACTTCCGTTCCTCCGGCGCGGATCAGAGCCGCCGTGACGAAACCGCTACCGGCTTCGTTCTGGATTTCCAGTCAGGCTACTCCCACGGCGCCATCGGTATCGGCGCTGACGTGCTTGCCCTTGGTGGTATCAAGCTGGATGGTGGCGAAGGCCAGGCAGAAACCGGCCTGCTGCCAAGTGAGTACGATGTTACCTCCGGCCCAACCGAATACGCTGAAATCCGTGGCGCCGTCAAGGTCCGCGTAGCAGGCGACACTGAGTTCCGTTATGGCGTTCACAGATTGGAAAATCCGATAATAACTTTTGACGACTCCCGTCTGCTGCCCAGCCACTATAACGGCTACAGTGTGACCAACACCTCAATCGACGGTCTGTTCCTTGAAGCCGGCCGGATGAATGATCGTAGCGAGATGAACAGCTCATCCCAGACGCGTGGCGCCTTTGAAGAGAAAGAAAAGGTGACTTACCTGGGTGGTAGCTATGAGTTCAGCGACAATCTGAGCACCAGCCTCTACACCTCCAAGGCTGATGAACTGTTCAAGCGTCACTTCCTCGGTCTGACCCACACCCTGCCTCTGGCCGGCGAGCTGTCACTGACCTCCGATGTGGCCTACTACCACACCTCGGACGAAAACTCGGCCAACGACGAGTTTGACAACAAGGCGGCCTCCGTTGCTTTCACTCTGGGTGCAGGCCACCACGGCTTTACTCTCGCATATCAGCGCATGAGCGGTGACGCCGGGTTTAACTATTATGATTTTGCAATCTATCTAGCCAACTCCATCCAGTATGCCGATTTCAACGCCAAGGACGAGCGCTCCTGGCAGGCTCGTTACGACTATGACTTTGAAGGCCTCGGCATTCCTGGTCTGACCTTCATGACTCGCTATATCCGTGGCAGCAACATCGACACTGATTTCGAAGGTCTGACGGCTGGTCGCGATACCCGCTGGGAACGCAACACCAACATCGGCTACACCATCCAGGGTGGCGCGCTTGAGGGTGTGAACCTGCTGTGGCGTAATGCGACAGTCCGTCAAGATATCGGTTTCGATGGTGATATTGACGAAAACCGCCTGATCGTTTCCTACACCTGGGATCTGCTCTAAGCAGACCTGAGTTAGCGGAACAGAAAACCCGGCGCAAGCCGGGTTTTTTTATGCCCAGGGCACAACCACTCGGCGCGGGCAGGCTATACGGCATAAAGGGACAACCGTACAATAGCGACTGAATTCTCTGCCCCAGGAACGCCAGCCCCATGCGCACCAGTCAATACCTGATCTCAACGCTCAAGGAAACGCCGTCCGATGCTTCGGTCGTCAGCCACCAACTGATGATGCGCGCCGGCATGATCCGCAAGATTGCCTCCGGCCTCTATACCTGGCTGCCGATGGGGCTGCGCGTACTGCGCAAGGTCGAGCAGGTGGTGCGTGACGAGATGAACAAGGCTGGTGCCCTGGAAGTGTTGATGCCCGCCATCCAACCCGCCGAACTCTGGCAGGAGTCCGGCCGCTGGGAGCAGTACGGTCCTGAGTTGCTGCGCCTCAAGGACAGACACGACCGCGAGTTCTGTGTCGGCCCGACCCATGAAGAGGTGATCACCGACCTGGCCCGCAGTGAAATCACCAGCTACAAGCAACTTCCGCTGAACCTGTACCAGATTCAGACCAAGTTCCGTGATGAAATTCGTCCACGCTTTGGTCTGATGCGCGCCCGTGAATTTGTCATGAAGGATGCCTACTCCTTCCACCTTGATCAGGCATCACTGCAGCAGACCTATGACGGCATGTACCAGGCCTACTGCAATGTGTTCGAACGCCTGGGTCTGAACTTCCGCCCGGTGGTGGCCGACAACGGTTCGATCGGAGGCGAAGGCTCGCACGAATTCCATGTACTGGCTGACTCGGGTGAAGATGCCATTGTCTTTTCCGATACTGGCGACTATGCCGCCAACATGGAAAAGGCTACTGCCCTGCTGCCTTCAGGTGATCGCCCTGCCCCCAGTGAAAGCAAGAGTCTGGTCGACACCCCGAACCAGTTCAGTATCGAAGAAGTCAGCCAGCATCTGGGCGTAGCCAGTAACCGCACCATCAAGACCCTGGTGGTGCTTGCCAGCGCCGTTGAAGGCAAGCCGCAGGGACTGGTCGCCCTGGTGCTGCGCGGCGACCACGAACTGAACGAAATCAAGGCAGAGAATCACCCGGCCGTGCATGCTCCGCTGACCATGGCCAGTGAGTCACAGATACAGCAGGCCATTGGCTGCAAGCCCGGTTCAATCGGCCCTGTAGGTCTGGACATGCCGGTCATTGTCGATCACAGCGCAGCCCATCTGGCTGATTTTGTCTGTGGCGCCAACCAGGACGGCCAGCACTTCAAGGGCGTCAACTGGGAGCGTGACGCCCAGATCAGTGAAGTTGCCGATCTGCGCAAGGTTGTCGAGGGTGACCTGAGCCCGGACGGCAAGGGCTCACTGGTGATTCGTCGCGGCATTGAAGTCGGGCATATCTTCCAGCTCGGCAACAAATACAGCCAGGCCATGAACTGCACCGTCCTGACCGAGCAGGGCAAGAGCAGTACATTGATCATGGGCTGCTACGGCATTGGCGTATCGCGCGTGGTAGCAGCCGCCATCGAGCAGAATCATGATGACCGCGGCATCATCTGGCCGGACGCGCTGGCGCCCTTCCAGGTCGTGCTGGTGCCGATGAAGATGGAAAGCTCCGACGCGGTTCGTGAAGCAACCGAAAGCCTGTACCAGAGCCTGGTCGCAGCGGGCATCGAGGTGCTGCTGGATGACCGTGACAAGAAGGTCAGCCCCGGCGCCAAGTTCGCCGATATGGACCTGATCGGTATCCCTCACCGCGTCGTTATCAGTGACCGTGGTCTGGCTGAGGGCCAACTGGAGTACAAATACCGTCGCGATAGCGAGGCTCGATCCGTCGCGCTGAACGACATGCTGGCGTTTCTGCAAGCCGAAACAGGCAAGGCCTGAGGTCAGTCATCCATGTTCGCCACGCTGAATTCCCGTTGGACCTGGCTCTGTGCCGGTTTGCTGCTGGCTGGTTGCAGTTCGCAAACGACCGTGCAGGAGCTGGTTGCGCCGCGCATTGAGCGCGAACTGCTCAGCCAGAACGTACACATAGATGTCGGCGACAATCTGGTCATGTCGCAGCCCCATCGCAGCCTGCGCGTTACCGAGCAGTTCCTGTACCGGGTGACTGAACTTGACCCCCAGGGTGAACAGCTGAACCAGCGCGATGAGTACCAGACCCTGCCCTGGTCAAACCGGCCAGTTCAGGTCATTGCCGGTACCTTCGCCACCGAACTGCAAACCGACCTGGATGGATTGGTGCGCCTCAACCTGCTCAACGATGGCTTTATCGAACTTGATTACGACAACCTGCGCGCCATCCAGTTGGTGGTAACGCCCAGCCCTGGCGTGCGCAGTGAAGTCAATCTGCTGATCCCGCGTGAACTGCGCGGCAAACTGCATGAGGCCGTGGCATTGATTTACGACAACCTTGAAGAAGACGATGTCGATCAGTGGGCCTATCGCGTGCAACGGTTGGCAGAACTCAATCTGGAGGAAGAGTCGAACCAGTTGGAGAACATGCTGATTCTTCTGACCACGGGTGACCCGCAATTACAGGGCGAATTTATTCATGCCCTGGAAATCAATCAGCGCCCCTGACATGCTGCGCCGCTGCGTTGCAACCGCTCTCCTGCTGCTGAGCCTGTGCAGCACAGCGGTTGCGCAGGCACAGGCCAACGAGGTCGATCAGGAACTCAAGGCTGCTCTGATGCAGACCGTGGCCCGGGCCGAGAGTTTCCCCGACCGTTTTGACGCTGAGGTCTGGCTGCTGGACATGTCCACCCGCATGGCACCCTACCTGCCAAATGAGCAGGAGCGCCTGGAGTTTCTTCGGCTGGTGCATCAGGAGTCGCGACTGGCGGGACTGAAACCCGACCTGGTGATAGCCCTGATCCATGCCGAGAGCCTGTTTGACCGCTACGCTTTGTCCAGTGCCGGAGCCCAAGGGGTAATGCAGGTCATGCCCTTCTGGAAGCACGAGCTGGGCCGCGCCGAAGACAACCTGATCGATCTGGGCACCAACCTGCGCTACGGCTGCACCATCCTCAAGCATTATCTGGACCGGGAAAATGGCAATATCCGGCGTGCCCTGGCGCGCTATAACGGCAGCCTCGGCAGCCAGCGCTACCCGGACCGCGTTCTGGATTACTGGTACCGCTTCTGGTACGTCAACGAATAGCCGCTGAGCTGCTCAGGGCATCTGCACAAAGCCGGCAATCTCCTGCCAACCACAATTGTGCAACTCAACCGCGACAACCTCGGCATTCGCAGGCCCCTGATGCAACCAGGAGACCATGGCCTCGACAGCAGCCGCGTCGCCACACAGCATCACCTCAACCGAACCGTCATCCTGATTACGCACCCAGCCATCAATGTTCAACTTGTTGGCCTGACGTACCGTAGCCTGACGGAAACCGACACCCTGCACGCGACCACGGATATAACCCTGCATGCTCATACTCGGCATAACACACTCCTCGAACAACTTACTGCATTAGCGCCAGCAAACTGGCTTCATCCTGGGGACCCTGCAAGCTGTGCACCAGCTGTCCTGATGGATCAATGATATAGGTCGTGGGCAGTACCTGCGGCAGGGCCAGCCCCTTGGCTGCGGCAAAGTCATGTCCCATCACCGGAAAGGCAATCCCCATTTGATCGCTGAGCTTACGCAGCTCATCACCCTGATAGGCATCAAAGTGAATCCCCAATACACGGATATCCTCCGACACGCCATCCAGGGCGTTCAACTCGGGAATTTCCTCGCGGCACGGTGCGCACCACTCCGCCCAGTAATTGATCACTGTCCATTTGCCCTCAAGATCGGCGGCATGCAGATCATTACCGCGGTGATCCTGCCAGGCCTGGCCGCCACAGGCGGCCAGCAGCAACACTGAAGCCAGCAACAGCCCTCTGGTCACTTCGCGCATAGGCTACTCCGTCAGGTTTGGTCTACAACGGCTGGAGCCTGTCGCCCCAGCCAGGTTTTGACACTGCCATGCAATAGCAGCGCACGCTGCTGCTCCAACTGAGCCAGGGCATCCAGCAGTGGCGGGTACCAATCGCCGTCATTCTTGAAATGCGCCGGTAAATTGGCCACCAGAGGCAAGGGATCTGGCAGCTTGCCGAGCAACTGGGCCATTTGCATCTGGTCCAGATCACGGCACAGCACATAGCCACCTTGCTGCGCACGGGCAATGATGTTCTGCGTCTCCAGCCACTCGGTCAACTGCAGCCAAAGTTCTTCGTGCATGGTCCAGCCGGCTGCATTGACCCGACCCAGATCCACCACCTCACCACGCTGCTGGGCATCCAGCAGCACCCGCAGCAAACCGAACAGACTGATCAGGCGTGGCAGAGCCGGTTTGCGCCAGGCACTGCTGTTACCCAGGTTGCACACCAGTTCGGCACCGAAGAGGATGATGATCCAACTGATGTAAATCCATAACAGAAACAGCGGAAAGGCCGCAAAGGCACCGTAGATCAGCTGATAACCGGGAAACAGCGCCACATACAGGGCGAAGCTGGCCTTGGCCCCCTCAAACAACAACGCCACCAGTACGCCGCCAACCAGACCGTTGCGCAGGGGTACGCGGGTGTTGGGCACCGCCACAAAGATCAGGGTAAAGGCCGCCACACTCAACAGCAGGGGGATCCACTTGAGCAGAAACCGCCAGACCGGCCCAAAGGTCGCCGTCTCGCCAAGAAAGCTCAACGAGGTCAGGTAGGTGCTGACCACAAAGCCGGCACCCAGCAGCAAAGGACCCAGGCTTAGTACCGCCCAGTACAACAGAAAGCTCGAAAGCCCACGGCGTGGCTGGCGGATACGCCAGATGGCATTGAAGGCCCGCTCGATATTGACCAGCATCATGAAGGCGGTAACGATCAATAGCGCCACACCTATTCCCGTCAACTGCCGTGCCTGATTCGAGAACTCGCCAAGATAGCCACGCAGGGCCTCCCCGGTAGCAGGCACGAAGTTGCTGAAAATGAACTCTTCAACCTGATTGCCAACCTCGCTGAAAGCCGGGATGGCCGCCAGCATGGCGTAGATCACGGTCATCACCGGCACTACGGCAAACAGCGTTGTGTAGGTTAGCGCAGCGGCGTTCTTTGCGCAGTTGTCTTCACCAAAGCGTCTGAACAGATAACGACTGAAGTGCAGTAACAGATTGAATTGACGCGGCATTCAAGTTCCCTGACAGCCCGATGCGTTAAGGCTTAGAATAAACCCCATGACTGGCATTAGCCACCCGAGAAGCCTTCCTGTAACGGAGAGTCACATGTCCGCCGTGCGTATCTACCACAACCCTCGCTGCTCCAAGTCGCGTCAGGCACTGGCCTTGCTCCAGGCACGGGGCGAAGAAATTGAGGTCATTGATTACATCGAAGACCAACTGAGTAATGCCGAGATCAGTGATCTGCTCAAGCAACTGGGCATGCGCGCTCGCGATCTGATGCGTAGCGGTGAAGACAGCTACAAGGAGCTCAAGCTCGGCAACCCCGACCTGAGCGAGGCCCAACTGGTGCAGGCCATGGCTGATTACCCGCGCCTGATCGAACGACCGATCGTGGTGTATAACGGCCGCGCGCTGGTCGCCCGCCCACCCGAGCGCATTGAGGAACTGTTCGCATGACCGCCGCTTATGCACTGGTGTTGTTCTACAGTCGCCATGGTTCAACGGGGAAAATGGCCAGACTGATTGCCGAAGGCATTGAACAGTCGGGACTCGAAGCGCGCGTGCGCACCGTCCCTGAGGTCAGCGCCGAGACTCGCGTTGCCAGTCCTGCGGTACCCGACAGCGGTGCACCCTACTGCACAGAGGATGATCTGCGTCATTGCGCGGCGCTGGTACTGGGTAGCCCGACCCGCTTCGGCAACATGGCCGCACCACTCAAGCACTTTATCGACGGCACCAGCAGCCTGTGGCTGGCGGGCACGCTGGCCAACAAGCCGGCTGCGGTGTTCACCTCCACCGCCAGCCTGCACGGCGGCCAGGAAAGCACGCTGCTGTCCATGCAGCTGCCGCTGTTGCACCACGGCATGCTGCTGGTCGGCCTGCCCTACAGCAACCCGGAACTGACCGAGACCCGCGGCGGCGGAACGCCCTACGGTGCCAGCCACCATGCCGGTGCCGATGGTTCCAGAGCGCTGGACAAACACGAGTCAGCCCTGTGCCGTGCACTGGGCAAGCGCGTGGCACTGATCACCCGTCAACTGCACGCAGGAGCGGCGCATGTCCAAACAGCCTAAACCCCTGCCCAGCCTCGATAGCTTGCAGCCAAAACTGAAGTTCAGTCGCGTCATGTCGCTGATTGGCTACGTTGGCGTGCTGGCAACGCTGCTGATCTACAACGGTGTCTATGCCAACCTGCACGGTGCCAACCCGCTGGCCATCCTTGCCACCCTGTTGCTGCCCCTGCTGATTTTTTTGCCGGGCATGCTGATGGGCGGCGTGCGCACCCATGCCTGGCTGTGCTTTGTCATCAACCTGTATTTCATTCACGGGGTACTGGCCGCACTGCAAGCGGACACGCAGATTTACGGTGGCTTGCTGGTATTTTTCTGCGTGCTGTTCTTTATTCCGGCCATGGGCTACGTGCGCTGGGGCTTTCAGGCCAAACGTATTGCCGAGGGCGAGGTTTAAGCGGCAAGAAACCGCTGAACAATCCGGGCGCGTTTACTTACCAGCCCATGGTGCTCTTGACAAAGGGAATGGTCAGGCGCCGCTGGGCCTGCAGGGACGCCTGATCGAGCTTTTCAAGCGATTCGAATAGCTCGGCCAGGCCACGTTCTCCGCGACTCAGCATAAAGCGCGCAACCTCATCGGAGAGTTGCAAGCCACGCAGTTCAGCGCGCAGTTGCAGCATTTGCTGTTTCTGCCGGTCATCCAGCGCCTGCAACTGAAACACCAGCCCCCAGGCCAGACGTGAGGCCAGATCCGGTAACTGAAAAGGCATGGCTCTGGGCGCTGCAGACGCCGCCAACAGCAGCCGACCGCCGTGCTCCCTGAGCCGATTGAACAGGTGGAACAGCGCCTCCTCCCAGTCAGGGTCACCGGCCAGCGCGTCCAGCTGATCGATACACAGCAGATCGACTTCATCCAGCCCTTCCAACAGCGTCGGCCCGTGATCCAGTACCGTATCCAGCGGCAGATACATGGCCAGACCACCCTCGGCTGCCATGGCCGTGCACGCCGCCTGCAGCAAATGCGAACGACCACTGCCTGCGCTACCCCACAGGTACACACAGCCCTCGCTGACCACCTGCTGCGGATCAGCGAGGCTAATCAGGGCGTCAAGCAGCGTGGCGTTGGGGCCCGGGAAAAAGTTACCAAAGGTGGCCTCGTCATTCAGTTTGATGCCGAGGGGTAGCTGCATGGGCTGAGCGGGTGAAGACATGCTCTCAGCGCCAGCGGAAATACAGGGTCTGTTGCTGCGCGGTATCTGCTTCGGGCTCCACTGGCTCGTCTTCAGGTTCAGGTTCAGGTTCAGCCTCCGACTCGCTCTGCGCTTCCTCAGCCAGCAATTCATCCATGGTGGCCGGTTCGCTTTCCGGCTCCTCGACCTGCGGCTGACTGACCACCGGCGCGGGCAAGCGCAGCAGGCGCTGATCCAGCACCAGCAGACGCTCCAACTGCGACTCGGAACCGGGGAAATCCAGACCCATGCGCACCTGACTGCCCTCAATAGAGAGAATCTGCGGCGCGGAGTTGCCACTCAGCTGTTGCAGCGTGCGTTGCAGACCGGAAAAGGCATCCAGATCGCTCACGTTGTCCACCACCAGCACCCAACGCCCGGCCTGTTGTTCGGCGCTCGGCGCCAAGGGCTGCACGGCGTACTGGGCAAAGATCAGATTGGCCAGATTCAGCATCAGTTTATCGGCCGCCAGCTCAGCCGACGACTCGCTGACGCGGCCCGTGTGCTGCTTATCATGCACCCACAGGGTCCAGCTCAAACGGACATCGTCGCCTTGCGGATCAATCGCCAGAGCCAGCACCACCTCACTGGCGTAGCGCTCACTGGCGGGTAACAGCACGTCCTTATCAGCCTCGCGGATCTGTGCCTCGGTAACCAGACTGCGATCCTGCAAATCGGCCAACGGCACCGTCAGCGCCACCGCTCGTTGCTGCGCAGCGGCGCGCAGCAGATTGCTCCACTCACTGCCCTGCAATACCAGTTCATCGCCCAGTGTGCCCGGCATCACGGCCCAGAGAATCACTTCAGGACGACTGGCGCCCAGCATCGGCAAGCGCGCCTGACCAAGCAGGCCACGCAGCAGTGCTGGTTCAAAATCCACTTGCAGGCGCTCATCGTCACCCGAGCCGATCCGTCGCATCAGACTACGCGGGTCGTCCAGTGCCGCCTTCAAGGGTGTCTGGGCCTTCAACACATCCGGGCCACCAATGCGCAGCAACATCACATCCAGTGCTGCACGCAGCTGTTGATCACGGTCCTGCTCCTCATCCAGCGGCAACTCGACGCGGAAAAAATCCTCGATAACGGCAGCCGCCAACAGGCCCGGGAACAGGCTCAGTGACAGGATCAAGGACAGTAGCGACTTACGCATTACAGACATGAAAGGGTTCCGTCGGGAGCAATACCGGACAGGCTGAAAGCGGCCCGGTTGGGTGTATTGATCCACATACATTAAACAAGCGCTGCGACGGCGGCAACCAAGGCGTCAATGGATGCGTGCTTGAGCATGGTTCTTGGCCGTGCAAATTGCTAAACTAGCGGGCTATGTCGCAGCAGCTTGTCCCGGGCTGGCTGTTATTCATTTATTCATCGAGAGTCGCGCATGAGCAGCCAACCCCCTTCCAAGCCTTCCATCAGCTACAAGGATGCGGGTGTCGACATCGACGCCGGCAATGCCCTGGTCGACCGTATCAAGCATGTTGCCAAACGTACCAGCCGACCAGAAGTCATGGGCGGACTGGGTGGTTTCGGCGCCCTGTGCGAGATCCCTGCCGGTTACAAGCAACCAGTGCTGGTGTCCGGCACCGACGGTGTCGGTACCAAACTGCGCCTGGCCATGGACCTCGGCAAGCATGACAGCATCGGCATTGATCTGGTTGCCATGTGCGTCAACGATCTGCTGGTCTGTGGCGCCGAGCCACTGTTCTTCCTGGATTATTACGCCACCGGCAAACTGAACATTGATATTGCTGCCCAGGTGGTGACGGGCATCGGTGCTGGCTGTGAACTGGCTGGCTGCGCACTGGTCGGCGGTGAAACCGCGGAAATGCCCGGCATGTACGAAGGCGAAGATTACGATCTGGCCGGCTTCTGTGTTGGTGTTGTGGAAAAGTCCGAGATCATCGACGGAACCCGTGTACAACCCGGCGACGTCCTGCTCGCCCTACCCTCATCAGGCCCACACTCCAACGGCTACTCGCTGATCCGCAAGATCATTGAAGTCTCCGGCGTCGATATCAACCAGACACAACTGAATGGCAAGCCGCTGACTGACCTGCTGATGGCGCCAACACGCATCTACGTCAAGGCACTGCTGCAACTGATTCGTGAAACCGGCGCCGTCAAGGCCATGGCCCACATCACCGGCGGCGGACTGCTGGAAAATATTCCACGTGTGCTGCCCGCCGATGCCAGCGCCATCATTGACCTGAACAGCTGGCAGCGTCCCGACGTATTCAACTGGTTGCAGCAGCAGGGCAATGTTGATGAAACCGAAATGCACCGCGTACTGAACTGCGGCGTAGGCATGGTCATCTGTGTCGCCGAAGACCAGGCCGCCACTGCCATGCAGGTACTGACCCAGGCTGGCGAAGCGCCTTGGATCATCGGCCGCATCACCCAGGCCGAGCCGGGTGCCGAGCCGGTAGTGCTCCAGCACCAGGGCCACTGAGCCAGTGGCCTGTCGCATTGTGGTGCTGATCTCCGGATCCGGCACCAACCTGCAAGCCCTGATAGACGATCTGGCGCCGCGCGCCGAGCACGGCCAGATCGTAGCGGTAATCTCCAACAAGGCAGATGCCTTTGGCCTGCAGCGCGCCCAGGCAGCAGGCATCCCGACCCGCACCCTCAGCCACCGCGATTACCCCGACCGAGCCCTGTTTGATCAGGCGCTGTGCAGCGTCATTGATGAGTTTGCCCCCGATCTGGTGCTGCTGGCCGGCTTCATGCGTATCCTCACCGCTGATTTTGTCCGGCATTTTCATGGTCGGCTGTTGAACATTCATCCCTCGCTGTTGCCCAAGTACAAGGGCTTGCATACGCATGCGCGCGCCCTGGAGGCCGGCGATCGGGAGCATGGCAGTACAGTGCATTTCGTGACCGAGGAACTGGACGGCGGACCACTGATCGTTAGCGCCAGGGTAAGCATCAGCGCAACGGATACTGAAGCAAGCCTGGCAGCCAAGGTTCAACAGGGCGAGCATCGCCTCTATCCGTTGGCAATGAACTGGTTTATCCAGGGCCGATTACGCCTGCAGGACAATCGTGCCTGCCTCGATGGCCAGCCCATTCCCGAGCAGGGGCTGGATCTGGAAGACTGTGAGACTGACAAACGAGAACATGCCCATGTGTTACAGCAGGACCAATAATAAAATGAAAACCGCTCTGACCTGGCTCTCCAGCATCAGCTTCGGGCTGCTGGCCAGCGCCTTGAGCGCCGCTGAGCTCACCCCGTTCAGCGCCAGCTACGCCGCGGACATGAAAAAAATTCCGGTCAACGGTGAAGCCACTCACTCCCTGAGCAGTAACGAGGACGGCACCTGGACCCTGACATTCAACGCCGGCATGTTTGTCGCGCGGCTGACCGAAGAAAGCATCCTGCGCCTGGAACAGGATCGCCTGCTGCCCCTGAGCTACCGCTACGAGCGTCGTGGACTGGGCCGCAGCCGGGAAACCACGCAGCATTTTGACTGGGACAATCAGCAAGTCAGCGGCACGCACAAGGGTGACGACTTCACCCTGGCGACCGAACCCGGCCTGCTGGACAAGACCACCTACCAACTGGCGCTGCAGCGCGACCTGATGGCGGGTCTGGAAGAAATGCACTACCGCGTGGTGGATGGCGACGACATTGACGACTACCACTTCCGCGTCACCGGCGAGCGCCGCGTCACTACCCGCGCAGGCCAGTTCGACGCCGTCGAGGTTGAGCGGGTACGTGAAGCAGACGCCCAGCGCACCACCACCCTATGGTTTGCCAAGGACTGGAACTACCTGCTGGTGCGCCTGACCCAGATCGAAACCGACGGCCAGCAGTACCAGATCATGCTCAAGGAAGCGACCATGAACGGTACGCCGGTCATTGGCGATCCGGTTGCCGCCGACTGAGTCACTGGCGGGCACAGAGCGCAGGCATAAAAAAACCGCAGCCAGATCAGTCTGACTGCGGTTTTTTCATATCAGGGCTCAGGCCTTGGTGAAACGCTCACCGGCTTCAGCACGCTTGACCAGACCCGCGGCGGGCTTCCAGAACTCGCCCTTGCTCGCTTCCAGCTCAAGGATCTGCTGCAGCACCACATCCAGACCCAGGCTGTCGGCGTAGCTCATCGGGCCGCCACGCTCGGCCGGGAAGCCGTAGCCATACAGGTAAACGCGGTCGATATCCTCAGCGGACTCGGCAAAGCCTTCGTCCAGGATCCGCGCACCTTCGTTGACCAGCGCCAGAATACAGCGACGGACGATTTCCTCGGCACCCACATCGCGCTGGGTGTAACCGGCTTCTTCAGCCACTTCACGGGCCAGCATGTCGGTTTCCGGATCGTGCATGGCCTGACGGTTGCCCGGCTCGTATTTGTAGAAACCATGGCCGCTCTTCTGACCGAAGCGCTCCATTTCGCACAGTTTGTTGTCCAACCAGACAATCGGCTCACCGCGGCCAACACCGGCCAACTGACGTGAGCGCCAGCCCAGATCGACACCCACCACGTCATACATGCGGTAGGGACCCATGGCCATGCCAAAGCCCTGCAGCGCCTGGTCAACCTGCCACGGGGTAGAACCTTCCAGCACTACTTCGCGGGACTGGCGGGAATACTTCTCGAGCATGCGGTTGCCGATGAAACCGTGGCAGTT
Organism: Halopseudomonas sp. 4NH20-0008; assembly: GCF_057548395.1. Lineage (NCBI taxonomy): Bacteria > Pseudomonadati > Pseudomonadota > Gammaproteobacteria > Pseudomonadales > Pseudomonadaceae > Halopseudomonas > Halopseudomonas sp. 4NH20-0008. The sequence goes on along the minus strand of NZ_BAAJMD010000024.1, from coordinate 3,683 downwards.
GCCAGCCAGTACGGCCTGCTTGCCAATCTTCTTGCCCACTGCCAGACAGGCATCCATGACATCCTGGGCAGTGGCCTTGCCGCGCACCACTTCCAGCAGCTTCATGATGTGCGCCGGACTGAAGAAGTGCAGACCCAGGACCTGAGTCGGACGTCCGGTGGCCGAGGCGATGTCGTCGATATCCAGGTAGGAGGTGTTGGTCGCCAGAATGGCAGAGGCCTTCACTGCCGTATCCAGCTCGGCAAATATCTTTTTCTTCAGATCCATGTTCTCGTAAACCGCCTCAACCACCAGATCCATATCCTGCAGAGCAGCATAATCCTGTGTGGTGGTGATGCGCGCCAGGCGAGCCTGGGCTTCGGCATCATCAAAACGCTCCTGGGCAACGGAACGTTTGTAGACGCTGGCAATATCGACCAGACCCTTTTCCAGCATCTCGGCATTCACATCCAGCCAGGTGACCGGGTAGCCGGCGTTGACAAAGTTCATGACGATGCCACGGCCCATGGTGCCTGCACCGATTACACCAACCTTCTTGATACCTTCAAATGACGCCATTGCAGCCTACCTCCGGATTAGAAATGTCATAGCCTGAGACCCGGCAGTGGTTACTGACTGCCCGGTCGCTGAATCAAGGCCCAATACATTACGCAAAAGTGCCGCAAATTTGAAACGAATACCGATGATGGACCCTATTCACATTATGAATAAGCTGTCGTTCTGAATAATATTCACGTTGAACGTAGAGGCCACATATCAACCTCCCCGCGCGCTCAACCGCTTGGCAACACCACCCATTCCGGCTCTTCGAATTCGCCAATCAGGGTGATCTCGCAGTTGCGCGCGTGTTTTTCCAGAATGCCCTTGACCATCTGGTCGCGGTTGTCGTCCTTGGCATCGCGGGCGGCCTTGGACTCCCAGCTGGCAATCGCCAGCAGGGTATCCGGCTCGCCGATCTTGCGGTGCAGACGGGTACCCAGGGCGCCGGGCGTGCGCTGGATCACTTCACTGGCGCGAATCCAGGCCTCGGCATACTCGTCCACGGTGTAACCGGGCTTCATGCGTACTTCAAAAATGAATTTCATCGTAGCCTCCCTTGTCCTTAGGTTAGAGGCAAGGAATGCCCGGCAGGTTCATCTCCGGGCTAGAAAGCCGGTAATTACCTGTTTACAGCACCCGGATCAACCGATGCGCCCACACCCAGTTCGGTGCGCACCTTGGCCAGACGCGCACCCTCCTTGGCCGTGATACTGAAGATCTTTTCGGGATCGACCACACGCAACTGCAACGCACCCAGTTCCATGCCCTCGGCAACAATGATGTCGTGCTGGCGGGCGGTCAGGCCAGCGAGGATGGTCTGGGCGGCCGCATCCGGGTCAATACCGTTATCGATATTGGTATCGGAACGACCGCGGGCGGCGCCGCTGCCTTCCAACGCATTCAAGGCAATTGCGGTGCGCACCGAACCCGGCAGAATGATGCTCACGCCAATGCCATAGGCCTCTTCCACCTCGGCACGCAGCGCCTCGAAATAACCCACTACCGCATGCTTGGCACCACAGTAACCGGTGCGCAGCGCCGTACCGACCTTACCGGCCACCGAACTGACCACTGCCAGTTGGCCACTGCCCTGCTCCACCAGTCGCGGCAACAGCGCCTGGGTCAGCGCCAGCGGCGCCAGATAATCAACCTCGATCAATTGGCGATAAACCTCAAATGAGGTATCCAGCGCCAGACTGCGCTGACTGATGCCGGCGTTGTTGATCAGCACATCAATACGTCCACGCCAGGTCCAGGCCTGCTCGACCAAACCCGGCAACAGCGCATAGTCGGTGGTTTCAAAGGGCAACACCAGGGTGCGTTCTGGTGCCAGATTGGCGACCGCATGCAAGGCCGCGGCCCGGCGTCCGGATAGAATCACCTCGGCGCCCTGGGCCAGAAACGCCTTGGCCAGCGCTTCGCCAATGCCTGACGAGGCCCCGGTGATCCAGACCACTTTGGATGCAAATGACATAAGCGACTTCTCCCTTGCGTGCGGGCAACCCGTGTCCCGCAAAAATAGGGAAATTAACCCCTGTACCTGCTCCAGTCTGTCTTCGGTTTGACAGTCGTTCGCCTGCGGCCCGAGCAGACTGGGTCAGCAGCAGGATCACCGACAGCAAAAAGTGATCGCACAGCCTGCCCTTGCCGCCGTATTCTTCCTGGGGGCCCGGCAGTTGGGCCACCCTGCATAACAACAAGGGCAAGGAGCCCAGGACCATGCCAGACCACACCCCTGTTCAGGTCAATCGCATCAAACTGGTAGCCGCCCTTGGTGTGGCCCAGATACTCGCCTGGAGCAGCACCTATTACCTGCCCGCCGTACTCGCCACCCCGATTGCCACAGACACCGGCTGGTCGATTACCCATGTGGTCATGGGTTTATCCTGGGGGCTGCTGGTGGCCGGTGGCTGTTCGCCGCTGGTAGGACGCCTGATTGACCGTCACGGCGGCCGGCCTTTACTGGCCAGCAGCTCGGTACTGTTGGCGCTGGGACTGCTGTGCATGGGCCTGGCTACCCATCTGGTGTTCTACTATCTGGCCTGGACCCTGATGGGTCTGGCCATGGCCGCCGGCCTGTATGATGCGGCCTTTTCAACCCTGGGCCGCCTGCTCGGCGACAACGCCCGCGCCTCAATGACAGGCCTGACCCTGATTGGCGGCTTTGCCAGTACCCTGGGCTGGCCATTAATCGCCGGACTGGAGCAGCAGATTGGCTGGCGTGCTAGCTGTTTTGTACTAGCCGGCCTGCATCTGAGTATCGGCCTGCCGATTTATCTGCTGGCCATACCCAGATGCAACGCCAAGCCGGTCGAGCCCAGCACAGCGGACACCCTTCCACACCGCGACAACAGCCTCCGCCGCCCGGCGACCGGTCGGCTGCTCCTGCTGGTCGCCGTACTGCTGACGCTGCAATCCCTGGTGTTTTCCAGCATGTCCGTACACCTGCTGGATGTGCTGCAACTACTGGGTATCGCCACCGCCACCGCGCTGGCCATCGGTATGGTGCTGGGCCCATCCCAGGTGATGGCCCGCCTTGCCGAATTCTCCATTGGGCGTAACTTGCACCCCACCTGGTCCACCCGCACCGCGATTGTGTTCTGTGGGCTGGGCATTGCCCTGTTGCTCCCTGCTCTACCCTGGCTGGGCTTTATTGCCATGGCCTTCTACGGCGCCGGCATAGGCCTGCTGACCATCGCCCGCGGCACCCTGCCACTCGCCCTGTTTGGCGCCGACGGCTATGGCACTCGGATGGGCTTGCTGGCACGTCCGATGCTGGTCGCCCAGGCCACAGGCCCTGTAGCAGCGGCCTTTATCCTGGAAAGAATGGGCGCCACACCCTTGCTGCTGGTGATCTGTAGCCTGGTAGCCGTGAGTTTTCTGCTGAGCTTTGCCCTGCCGTCAAGGTGACCCGTTTATCTAATTCAAACAAAAACTCGACGAAAGACTGCAGTGACTTGCCTGTTGGGAAATGGCAAGAATCATAACGAATATTGTCGGAGATCAATTTGCACTTCTGAGATTCAGCTTAATGTGAAGTGAGTACCCATGGGGGTATGTAAAAAAGCTAATAAAACTTGGTTTTTTTATACAAATCTGGGCTTTTCATTGCTTTAAAAACTCAGAAGGAAGCTACCAATGAT
>NZ_BAAJMD010000023.1:0-22843 GCF_057548395.1 Halopseudomonas sp. 4NH20-0008 | reverse complement strand
GCTTCTGGCCGATACCGATCTGAGCCGATTGGCTATTAGCGGCCAGAAGCAGCCTTTCAATTGTGCCTATAAACCAAGGCGCCTCAGTCACGGAGCTAACCCCAAAGGAGATAATGCGGCGGCACAAGCGCGTTTAGCGCCAGGTTACACAAAGGATTCAATATAGCGATGCAGAGGTGAGGGCCAGTCTGAGTGAATAAGTAGGATTTGTGCAGGCGGAACCGATCTTATCTGCCATGATTGTAATAGCCGCGGCGCTCAAAGGTTGGTACTGCTGCTCCAAGTAGAATCGAGTTTTATCCTCTGATCTTGTCAAGAGATAAAGCTATTTGAAAGCTGCGCGCTGCTAGAGCAGGATATTTAAACAACATGACGGAACACTACTATGGCCCGCATTGAAAATCATAAATACAGCATAGAAGAGGCATTCCGGGAGTGCTTCTACATTGTCCCGGACTACCAGCGCGAGTACGTCTGGACGGACAAGGAAGTTCATCAGTTGCTGGAGGACATCAACGAGCAGATTGATGCGGGTGCTACACGGGAATATTTCATCGGCACGGTCCTTGTCTCGCCAACCGATCAGAAAAATCATTATGAAGTGATTGATGGCCAGCAGCGATTGACTACCTTCTTCCTGTTGCTGTGTGCTCTAAAGCATGTTTTTCAGGGGGAGTCGCAGCGACAAGTCGTAGGAGGCCTGATTTCTACCAGTTACACGGATAGCGACGGCGAGACGCGGACCAGTCTTAAGCTGGAACCACGTTACGAAAATGCCGGTGAGGTGATGGCTAAGCTGGTGGAGCTGGACTCCGATCCGCAAACCGTGCGGGCTGGAATACAGGCCTCTGGTATAGCCAGTTTTGGGTCTCTGGAAAATCTTGTAAACGCCTATTCCACCCTCTACCGATACTTGCAAGACAACTACGGCGACATGCCTAAACTGAAAAGGTACTGGGGCTACCTTGCCAATAACGTCGTTTTCATCCAGATATCGACGGATGTGAGCAGTGCACTGAAGATCTTCGAGACGATAAACGAGCGCGGAGTTGGCTTGAATCCGATGGATTTGCTGAAGAACTTGCTATTCACGCAGGTCAAGCAAACTGAGTTCACTCAGCTCAAAGACGAGTGGAAGAAGATAACCAAGCCGCTGGAGAAGGCAAAAGAAAAGCCACTGCGCTTCTTGCGCTATTTCCTGATGGCTAACTATTTCATAAGGAGTAGTCGAGGCGATGCTGTCATTCGGGAAGATGAGATTTACGATTGGTTTGCCGAAAAGGACAATGCAGCTCTGTGCGACTACTTGAACAAGCCATTTGAGTTCGTGCGAAAGGTCATTCGTAACGTCGAGCACTACCTTGCCTTTGGCAACGGCCTTGGCAGCGATGGCAAGCCTAGCCTGGCGATGGACAGGCTCAAGCGTTTGACTGGTGGAGCGTTTAGCTTGCACTACGTACTGCTGCTGGCCGCGGCTGCATTGCCTAAAACGCTTTTCGATCATTTTGTCAGCCAGCTTGAAAGCTTTCTGTTTTATTACATTTTTACAAAGACGCCGACCAAGGACCTTGAGCGTAATTTTTCTTTGTGGGCTGATGAGCTGAGGGCAATTGCAGCAGTCAGTGACTCAGCAAAGCAGAAGTCAGCGTTGAATACTTTCGTGGCAGATCGATTTGAAAAGAATATGGTGGCGAAATCACCGGAGCTGTCGGACGCACTGAAACGCTTTTCGCTGCACACAATGCAGCTTTATCGGACGCGATACTTGTTGGCCCGACTAACTCAGTACGTTGATATGGCCTTTAGCGGGATGAAAGTGCCTGGTAGCTTGGAGCCATATACTGCTCTCGAAATAGAACACATACTCCCTAATAAGCCAGCTGCAGAGCTCTTGGGAAAATGGGCTGTTGATAGCCCATCGACCTCTTATGATGATTACAAGAACCGGCTGGGTAATTTGACGCTACTGGAGAAACCAATAAATATCGTAGCTGGGAATGATTTTTACGTGCCGAAGCAGGCAGAGTATCGGAAGAGCAATAATTATCTTACGCGCAGCTTGGTCGAGCTGACGAGTGTCGGGCAGAACACTTCCATCTCCAGAATCAACGAGAAATTGGAAGCTTTTTCCGCATGGGATGCCGCCTCGATTGAGAGACGACACGACATGCTCATGGCCTTGGCTCGGGATGTCTGGAAAACGGAGGCCATTGACATCTGACGAAAGAGTGCATTTATATCGCCCCTAATTCTGTAGGCACTCATTGGCAGCTTCTGGCCGAATGCCGTCCGTGGGAAGCGGCTGCGAAGGGCCATTAGCGGACGTTTACCAAGACTCGACTTAAAGTCATTGAGCCTCTGCGAAATCTGGGGCGATTCAGTTACGGATTAGGAGTTATGCACCCAGATTTTCGCTTCGAAGTCGTACTCATAGTTCGCGAAGGCATCTCCTCTGGCTGAGGGGATGACTAAACGAGGCCGTCCGTCTCTAACCGTATATGAGATCGCTGGCTGGATAAGCGCAGCCCTGATTGCAGGCATGTAAGCGAGGTACTTAGGTCTTAGGACAGCTAGTGCGTCCGGGTACTTCCCGGTGTCAGTTTTGTACTGCGCGATTGCATCGGCGATAGGCGTAGCCATACCTGGTGTCAGTTTGTCCGTCTGGCTCACGGCGGTGTTTGTAATAATCGCGACTGCACCCAGCACGACCAGTCGGCGCCACAGAAGACTACTCCATGTTTTGTTCTTGAGCAGCAGAACGCCTAGTCCTGTGGGAACCCCAAAAATGACTACGGTAAGCAGAAGGAAACCTGCCGGGAAAGATGCGCCATAAATGACTGCAGGCACAACACAGATCAGAATTGCAACTGCCCACGTGTAGCAAATCTCGCCACCCCATTTATTTACAGCACGAGCATCTGATCCCTGTTCGAGTTGATCATTGCTACCAACCGAAATTTCTGCATCTGACATTGTTTTAAGCTCAATTCAAAGTTTTTAACGGTCCCCGCAACTGGGGGTATGCCCCCCAGCTTCTGGCCGATTACTGTGGACACTCTTCAAAAGAGTCACAATGTGCCAAAGGAGTGTTGATGTCAAAACGCAGAAAATAAAGCCCTGAATTCAAGCGCGAACTGGCACGGGTAAAAAGGGAACGCGATTTATTGATGCTATACGGCAACCACCCACTCTGGCAGGACACCCTTCGGGAGTTCACCAGTGTTTTATCGCAATTGTCGGATTACCTGAGCGCGCTAACCGAGCAAAAGCGCCAATCAAGCCTGGCGCTCGAACAAAAGGCCGTCTGGCTGAGCTAACACAATCGCCTTCTTCCATTCACCTCAATCAATCCGATTCAAACCAGCCAAGCAAGGCCCACTCTCGATCTGCGCCCTGTTGCATCGGGTTGAAATCGAAACTCGATTTACGGCTTTTGTACACCCGATTACCCATTGCGGTTTGGTATCCCCGCTCTCGCCGGATATGTCGAGAATCCCTGGCAATGGCCTTTGCCTTTCTGTGGATAGGCGTTGCTGACGCAAGATCAGAATTCTCTTGCCAAGCTCTTAGTGACATCTTATTGTGACACTACTGCTGTTCTTATATGAGAAGCCCATGCCTCCTGACAATACATCTGACGTCAATGTCCACAGCTTTACCCTTGACGATATCTGCACCATTACCAACCTGCCTCGCAGGACGGTGCGCTATTACATTCAGCTGGGTCTGGTTGACCGGCCCCAGGGTGAAACACGGGCGGCACGTTATACGCAGACACACCTTGAACAGCTGCTGCTGGTAAAACGCTGGGCGCAGGAGGGGTTATCGCTGGAGCGCATACGGGAATTGCAGGAAGCCGAACGGCAACCACAGTTGCCGATCAGTACACGCAGACCGGGCTCGATCGAGGTGTGGTCTCACCTGCTTCTGGACCAGGGTATTGAGCTCAAGGTGGAACCCCAGACCGCCGGGCTGAGCCCCGAACAACTCCGTGAACTACTCAAGCGCTGCATGGCAGCCTTGGCTGACATCAGAAAGGAAGGTTGATATGCAATCCACTCTTGAGCAGAGCACTATGCGCACCGCAAGCGGCCAAACACTGCCGCTGGTCGATATGAGTCTGGACGTTGAGCTGTGCGACACCCTTGCACTGGTTGAGCAAACCCAGGTGTGGCGCAACGCTGAGCCTGTGAATATCGAAGCCATCTACACCTTCCCGCTGCCGCTTAAAGCCACCTTGCTGGAAGTCAGGGTAGAACTGAACGAGCGCACGATTCAGGCCGAGGTGGTAGAGCGCCAACAGGCCGAGCAGCAATATGAAGAAGCGCTACTGGATGGCAATACAGCCATGCTTTTGGAGCGCTCTGACAGCGGGCTTTACACCCTTAATTTGGGGAACCTGCTGGCTGAGGATTGCGCCAGTGTGCATATTCGCTATGCCCTGCCCTTGCAGTGGGAGGAGCGTCTGTTGCGACTGGCGCTGCCTACTACGGTAGCACCCCGCTATGGCAGCTCCTCTGCCGCAGGTCTCAAGGCACATCAGACGCCGAGGTCAGATATCCTTGTGGAGCACCGCTACCGACTTGAGATGCGCATTGGCGGCGCGCTTTGCAACGCCGGCATCAGTTCCCCTTCTCATGCTATTCAGGTTTCACAGCATGATCAGGAGACCTTGGTCTGCTTTGCTGAGGGCAGCGCAACAGCAGACCGCGACCTGGTCATTTGCCTCACCACTCTTGATACCCAGATTGCCAGTGCAAGCCTTGCCAGCGGAAAGGACGTAACCCTGCTGCACGCAGCATTTCCGATTCCGCTCGGTAAAAATGACGGCCCACTGGCACTCAAGATCCTGATAGACGGATCCGGCTCCATGGCGGGCGACTCGATGTATATCGCCCGTCGAGCCGCCCATCACGCGTTGGCTGCTTTAAAACAGGGTGACAGCTACGCCATATCGGCATTTGGTAATGTCGTGGTTCACGCCAAGTCCAACCCCCAACGTATGCTGCTTTTGAATGATCAAGGAGTTGATCCACAAGCATCGCTGTTTGCGAGGCAGGTCGACGCGAATCTAGGGGGTACTGAGATGCTCGACGCCCTTGAAGCTATGTTTGCCCTGGAAGGGACGGATGAGTCTCGCAGGGCAGCGGATTTGCTGCTTATCACTGATGGGGAAACCTGGGCGCGGGATGAGATTGTGCGGCTCTGTCGCGACAGCAAACACCGGGTCTTTGTGATCGGCTGCGGTGCCTGTCCAGCCGAATCGGTTGTTCGGGATATTGCCGAAGCGACCGGAGGCGCTGCGGTCTTTGCCAGCCCCGGGGAAGACGTCAAGGCCATCGTTGAACGCCATATGCAACGCATGCGCCAGCCACGCGTTACCAGCGCCTCGTTGAACCTGCAAGACAGCTTATGGCAGTCACCATCCAAGTTGGCTCGTTGCGCCTTTGCTGGCACGACCTTGCATGTTTTCTCTGCGTTGCGCACTCCCCTCTCTGATCGAGTGGAGCTGCTGCTGACCTTCGATGACGGTCGTCAGCAGGCTATCGGCGCAACCGTCCAGCGGTCACCTGAAGCCATGGCAGCCGATGTTGTCCGTGTTGGATTTGATGCCTATCTGCGCGAACAATTGCTGGAGTTAAAGCCTGCACACAGCAAGGAACTGACTGCATTGGCTGTGCAACATCAGTTGATTTCGCCTTTCACACATTATCTGATGGTTGAACAGCGCGGAAATGACGCAGCCATTGCAGACCCGGCGTTACGCCAGGTGCCAGGTATGTTGGCGGCTGGATGGGGTGGTAGCGGACAGGCTCAGCAATATCTCGACCTGCCGACTTTCATGCGCAGGACTTCTGATAGCGCGGATCTCTGTCTGAAGCTTTCAATTCCCAACTATTCGTTAATGCGCAATGACCGTTCGAGTTTGAGCGGAACCGGCAGAACGAATACTCCCATTGAGCTGATTGAAGCACTGAATGAATCTGTCAGTCTGTTCGGACTGCTTGGCAAGCCACCCTACTCAGTATCAAAGCTGGTTGAGCTTACCAGCGCTGGCGGTGGCAGTATCCCCTCAGAAATTATGGATGACCTTGAAAGCCTGATTGATAACGGATGGCTAGAGGACCAGGTAGTGTCAGCCTTTCTGCATGCCTTACTGGATCACCACGAACTGAGCGCCAGCTTCTACCGCAGCTGTCGCCGCGCCATCCTGCGGGCAGCTCGTGACCTGCCTCCCACCCTGACAGAGGCTATGCAACGCGCCCTCGCTGACACTGAAACCTTAGAGTGGGGGTGGTCTACAAACAACCAGTGGCCTAAAGCACATGATCGGGCATAACACACTCATGACATCAAGCCATCAGCAAACGGGGCAATATCGATCGGCTACATAGTGGTCTGCGAAAGCTCAGGCGTTGCAATCAAGACATTTTGAAAGACCTGAGCCGCAGGGTAATTCTCCCATTTTTGGCGGGGCCACCATTGAATACTTTTTAAACATCAAATTTTCCCATTCACATCCTTATCAAAACAGTAAAGCTGCTCATCCATTTCCTTTAACGGCCTGTCTTTATTTTTTGCATCCCGATGCAGCTCTTGCGTATAGGATTTGTATTTCTGGTAGTCGTAGGTTGAGTAATACGGCTTGAGGCCCGTAAAAGCCCTGTAAGCGCGAACGTCAATTATTGGAAAGACATCCGGTCGCAAGAATTTCAGGAAAGCGCTGGCCATAGGAAACCCGATACCATCTGAAGACACCAACTCATCTATGACCTCCCTTACTCTTTCATCATCAATTTTTAAGTCTTCCTGACCTGCAAGATGCCTAAGCTTTTCAATCGTTTCATCAGAGACGCGTAGCACTCTGTTGATTTTCCACAACGCAATACGTCGTAGATCATCAATACCTATCTGGGTATTGTTATTAACCAGCCGATGTAAATCCTCTGTTTCTTCATCATTGTAGTGAAATGCATAGTTCAGCGTATCGGTAACCGAGTCATACTTTCTATAGACCTTCTTGCTGTTTTCCGTCACTTAGATGTATCCGATTCTGGTTATCAGGGAAGTGCTGCAATACTCAATCATCCGCCCGAGTGAGTTGCCCCAAGTAATATAAGTCGATAAAGCCGATACCTGGCCAGCTTCACACTCATTCGACGGCTGCTTTTAAACCGCAGCCCAAGGCAAAAATACTATCTCACCACGTCGAATCCAGTTGATACCAACCCCCTGGACCATATGCCCCATGCTTGCAAGCAAGCTGGCATAACCTTCAAGTTGTGGCCGGTACCGATCGAACGCCCTATTCGGGTTCTCAATCAGGTCTGATTTGTGGTCGATGATCCACATGCCAGCATCCGTTTGTAGTACCAGATCGGCGGTTCCGGATATCACTGAGCCGCTATCATCAATGCCCAACAGCGGAAGCTCTCGGTGTGTGGCTTTTATCGCAAAACGCTCTGCAATGCAGCGTTCAAAATTGCTGATACTGGCAACGATAAGTTCCGTTACCTCATCTGGCATATCGATCCCGGTAATCGCCGACAGACGCCTCGCGTGACCGGGACGAGCGCCTAGTATTTCGAAACACCGATGCAATACGGTTCCCAGTTCGCTACCAGTGAGTTCGATTTCCAGCTCCAACCCGCAGTGATACTTGATGGATTCCAGCGACTGACTATCTGTCTGTGCGACCTGGTAAGCCTCCATGCCTGACGGCGTAATGCTGTCTGGGACCAATTGCTCAGGAACACGGCCACGCTTAATCGCTCTACGACCGAGGGCAAGCAAAATCTCACTGTCCCCAAAGTCCTGAGCGGTAGCTGCCTGCGGTAACTCTGCGGCGCCCGGAAAAATTGGACAAGGGTAGTCTGTCCCGCCTATGGCAAGGGTCATCGTCTCGCATGACGGCTTGATGGCTGAAGCAAGCAGCGACCAATAGGTGAGCTTGTCGTTGCCCGCCAGATAGCTGGGCCACTCAATTACTAGCTTTTCCCGTGCGCGGGTCATAGCCACATAGACCAAGCGTCGCGCTTCCTGTTCGGTAGCCCTATCAAGTGTCACAAGGAACTTGCCGTCAGATTCCGGCGCTGCGAATTTGGGGGAATACTCGATCTGCGCCAGCTCAATCAGCTTAGCAAGATCATCAAAGGAGCGATATCCCAAGGCGAGATTAGGCAGGTCTGACTTAAGTTCGCGATCCAGACCACACATGAAAACCACCGGCCACTCTCGCCCCTTGGCGCTGTGCCAGGTCACCAGTTGGATAGCGGCTTCATCAACAACATGGGGGTCGGGCTGGTTGTCCTTGTCTTTCTGCTGAACACTGGCTTGCAGCCAGGCCAAAAAACTCGGAATACCGGAACCAAAGTAGCCACCACTGGCCAGTGCCTCCTGCTTGGTCTCCATAAAATCGCTGGCTTCGGCCTGCAGGCGAAGCAGATTTGCCCTACTCTGGTCAGCGTTTGGCCAGCCGGCAACTTCATCGAAAAGGTTGAGTGCCCGCAGCGTATCAGCTAACAGGTCAAAGATCGTGCGATCCTGCTCAGCCGCGGTCACACCCTCCAACCGCGTCAATAACGGATCGACAATACGGCCATTGTCCATCAATTGTTCAAGGGCGGTTCTCAGCTCAAGACTTCCCAGCTCGGTAACGGCCAGGTATAGAGCGGCGTGACGGTCTGCTGGGTTGGCTACATAGGTCAGTGCCTGACAGGCCAACTTGACGGCCCGTGAGCTATACCAGCCTTCCTCTTGCAAGCGAACACGCAGACCTTGTGCCCGCAAAACAGCTGCGTACTCCGCCAACATCTTATGGGTCGGACAGAGTATCGCGATATCACCGCCGAGTAGCCGGCGTTGCTGCCCGCTGCGCCGGTCAACAATGGTCTGAGAGCTATCGCTCAGCATGGTCTTGATGCGCCCGGCCAGGGAAAAAGCACGCACGGCATGCTGGCCATTTTTGGCTTTGGTGCCAAATTCAATCAGCTCAATCGGTGCCTGACGGCTTTCGGCTCCTCGCGGCTGCAAAGGGGTGTATTCATCGCCGAACAAAGCATGCCCTGTCGCGTTGATAAAGTGCATCAGGTCTGGCTGGGAACGCCAGTTTCGGGTTAAAGGCTGGCTGACCGCTTCATTCTGGCTGATCAAGGCAGCGAGCAAACGCGGATCTGCCCCCTGGAATCCCATTATGGCCTGTTTCAGATCGCCCACAACCACCGTCGGCACGCCGGCACTTTTCAGCTGCCAAAGCAGGTCAAACTGCAACGGGTTGGTATCCTGAAACTCATCCACGACTAAACAGTCGACCCGCTCCACCAAGGTTTTCAGCACCCCTGGGCTGCGGCGGAGCAGGTCTGCCGCCATGGCAATCATGTCACTGTAATCGACCAGCCCGGACTCACGCTTGGCCTGTGCATAATGCAACAGTACGTCCTGACCGGCGGCTATCAGTGTTTCCACCTGCATTGAGGCCTGGTCACGCGGGCCGGGATGGGCAGGTAGCGCCTCCGCAGCCTGAATAACAGCAGTGGCCAAGGCATCATAGTCTTTGGGCAGCGGGCAGCCTTGCTTTGATTGGCGCAAGGCGCGCAACCCTTTCCATAGCGACCAGTCACTGCTCAAGAGTGTCTTGTCTGAGGCGGCTTTGAGGTTGCGAAAATCATTCTGGAAAGCTTTTTTCGCCGTCTCATTGTTACCAAAGCTCGGAGCCAGACTTTCCGGGTAAGCCGCAAGCAGCCGGGTCACTGCGCGGTGAAGCTGCAGAGTTAACGCCTCACCATCACCCGTCACTCCATAGCGCTCCTTGATCCAGTTGACCGAAGCAGCTGCATAGGCATCGCTCTCTGTTGACCAACCTGCCGAGCGCAGCAAGCTGACCATCCTCAACAGATCGTCCCTGAAGCCGTCTTCGGCACTTTTCTGGTTGTTGTGGTCAAAGCTGTAACCGTATCGAGCCAGATTCGAGGTGATCTCGTCCGCTTTGGTGGTACGCGCCAAGGCCACGCGGATCAGTGTGTTTTCTTCGTCTTTGTTGAGCAGGCGCGGCCTAGGGGAAAGCCCCGCATCAAAGGCAAATTCCTTCAGTACACGCAAACCAAAACTGTGGATTGTAGAAATGTACGCCTGATCCAGCTTTATCGCGTCTTCCAGGCGCCCTAAGCTCAACAGCCTTGCTCGTATACGCTCACGAAGCTCTGCCGCAGCCGCTTCGGTGAATGTCACAGCCACAATACGCTCAGGGGCAATCAACCCACTTTCTACCCATTCACCCAGCTGCTGTTGAAGACTATAGGTTTTACCCGATCCAGCACCAGCTGGAATGATCATTAGTGCTGGCAACATTACTCTGCCTCCTTGGCTTCGCCCGGTAATGTGAATAGCGGGATCAACGGGCTAGTGTCCAGTGCATAGGGTTTAACGCCGGCCTTTTTGTCGAAGAACTCGGCATCGCCCAGACGGTTCAAGCGCAACTGCCCACTTCTTAGCTCGCGCAAGGACTGCCGAATCAGCGCCATTGCCTGCTCAGCGATATCACCTTCTAGTACATCCCAACCCGGAATGACGCCAGACTCGATAATCCGAGCATCCGTCAGTGAGACCTGATCGTTGGTCATGAAGTAAAGCACGGCTGTGCTGACGCCAGCCTTCAGACACCCCAGCAACTCGGTGTTGTCCTTGCACTTGGGGCCGCCAGTTTGCAGCATGGTGCGATACAGGTTGGCCTGACTGTCGTAGCCTTTTTGCATGCGGGGCTTGCGACTCTTGGCACCGGAACGCTTGTAGTCAACAACCAGTAATCGCCCATCAGGCAGGCCCAGCACTGCATCGGCCTGTCCATGGATAGGCAGCCCGTCCAGATTGCCTTCCAGCCATACCTCCGTTGCGAGAATGTTAGCCTTAAGGGTGACCAACACCGTCTGCCAGGCTAACGCGGCCTTGCGGATACCAGAAGCCAGATAGGTGCGCTCGACCTGCCAAGGTCCGGCCAGCAGGAAAGGCGCAAGTGAACTGAGGGCAGCGAACAGCAGCGGCTCAACGCTGTCATTGATGAACGCTGCCGTTGGTATCGGCTGCGCAGCCTGAAACAGCTCTTCAAATACACGGTGGGTAAGCGTACCCAATAACATGACGGTCGGCCGCTCAGGCTCCCAGCTCTTTGGCTCGGCATCGACACGCCGCAGTAACCAGGCCAGGCGAGATATCATAAGATTCTCTAGGCTACTCGGCGATTCGGGTCGCGGATTACCCTCAGCATCCGTGCGCAGAGCCAAAAGGTCGCGCCCGAATTGGATATCCTCAACCACAGGCGCCCGTGGTGAGCGGGGCGGCACGCTAACAGCCTGAGGCAAGAACCGGATCCGCGCCCTATCAGCAGTCACATCCAGCTCAAGTATCACGGATTCTGCGTTATCAACACCGCTGAACAGCTTGCCCATGAAGACCATCGACTCAGACACCTGCAGGGCTTTACCGGTGGCCGCCTTTCGAGGAACCATAAAACAGACAAACTCAGAGACAGCGTACAGTTGGCGCTTGAACCGATCCCGTTGCTCTTGCTGTTTTTCTGCGGCAGTTACCAGAGGCAAGCCCAAACTAGAGCAAAGCGAGCGCAAGTCCTCGTCAACAAAAACAGCAGACTCGCCTCCAGGTACTGGATAATGACCATCGGTAAACCCCAGAACGACCAGACAACGCACGGAGCGCCAGACTTCATGCGTCTCTCGCCAAATGGCAATCCCTTCCCGGTTGTAGGTTGTCGACTCGGCAAGGTGGGCATACTGCGGACTGGATAATCGCCGCAATGCGCCCCAGTCAATATCATCCATCTCAATTATCGCCGTGCATAATTCCTCGGCAGTTGTCTTTGCCTGGTGAAGATGGGGTTTGAGCGCCGCACCGGCATCCAGCAGTTCAACAAACGCATGAATCGCTGTCATCAGCGATTGCGGCGTCTGATCACCCTCGCGCAGTAGCTCCAGCATGCTTTCGGCAGCAGAGGTTGCGCCACGAAAGGGTGTCAAGCCGTAATCGCCGTCCATCACTTTCTGGGCCAAAATCGTCCCTCGGTATTTGGGCCAGGGCATCAACGGCGAAGACAAACACGCGGCCAGCGCCATAGCCGGCGCAGGCTGCTGCCTGCAATGAAGGAACAGAAACAGGGCTTCCCGCCCATGATCACGCTGCCTGGGGCGCAAAGGCAAGCCAGACAGTGGCAAGCCTGCCAGAGAAAACGCATCGTTGACGGCCAGCGTGTACTCCGGGGCCTCAGGTAGCAAGAGCCCGATATCGGCAGGCTTCAGGCCAGGCGTTTGCACCAACATCTGCTGAACGAGGCTGGCAGCAACTTCGGCTTCTTCCAGAAAGTCCCTGACACCAACCCACTGTACCGTGCTATCCAATGGCATCTTTTCTGAAGACACTGCATAGAGGTGCCGTTGTAAGGCCTGAAGACTAGACTGCGGCTCCACTCTGAGGGTATCGGGCAACATGGCGCTCAAGACGCTCGTCAAGGCCGGATCAGCGTCGAGACCTACGTCCGCATTGAGCTTATTGATCAGCTTGATCTGGAAAGCTGTCAAAGCAGGATAATCGTCGAGGTAATGCACATGAATGTGGCGCACTGCATCAACTGGGCTACATGCCATAAGTTGCTGCATAGACTGGAATTCAATTGGTAACCAACCATCCAGCGCCTGAACCAGGCGTACCAGATCCTGAAAATATTTGTGCTGGCGCAGCGAAAGCCCGACTGCATCGCACTCGATAAGGTCGCTGGTCGAACCTGATGCATTCAGCAGCAGGCATAATGCTGATTCAACCTCAGCCGCCGTTTCTTCTGCTGCCACCGCCAGACTTTCACGCCAAAAGGCATCAGGCACTTTCTCCAGTGCGTCGAGGAAGTGCGCGGACCAGTCGCCAGATGCTGGCGCAAGCAAGTACCCGGCGCTGGCCTGATCCAGCAGTTCTGGCCAGGTGCCTACAACAACCCCCATACGAGGCGATTGGGTCGCTAAAAGGCGGCGAAGCCGGCGTGCAGCGCTGCTGTCGGGAACCAAAAGAAACTGTATAACCTGCATCGACTAACTGTCCTTGTATGAATTGCCCTTTGAAACCGAAGGGGTTGGCATTGTTCCTGTTGGGCTTCTGCACACCTTCCAACTGAAAGATATCGGATTCCCCACTCAGCGTCTCCTCACTCATCAGGAATTGTGAGGGTCAACCCTAGTAAAAAAATTTGTGGTGTTAATGGAAAACGTCCATAGGGATTGCCAATGCCTCCTGATCATCACCCAGTTTGCGCCAGAAGCGCTGCATGTGCCCTTCAGGATCATTGGGGTATTCCATATCAGGGACATTGCCGCCATAAAGGTCCGCAAGGAAATAGCTGGCTTCCGACACACCTGCCAACGCGGCTGCCTGTAATTCATAAATCGCGTTTGCCACGTCCTGACAAGGCGAGTAAACATCCAGCCTGAGCTTGCTCTGATCGACCACGGCACCTTTGTCACCGAGGTTTATTGCACACTGATACCAGTCAATGGCTGCCTCTGGGTCAGGCTCTATGTCCATTTCACCAGTCGCAAAGATACGTGCAAGGGCACACGCTGCCCCAGCACGCAAAGCAGGCACCTTGCCATGCTTGAAAATATCGGTATAACGCTCAATCGCCTGCGGCACATTCACGGGGCAGCCCCTGCCGTAATAAGCTCGCGCTGCCAGATTGAATGCTGCTTCCACTGAGCCTTCAGCGGCCGCAAGTTCCAACAAATGCTCGGCCAGCGTTTGATTGCATACTAGATGGGTCCCCGTCATCCACATCCAGCCCAGATCATTGAGCGCATCGGGATCCAGATGGACTGCCTGCGAGCGCAGCTCGCTGTACATCTTAGCGATTTCAGTTTCGCTCAAACAACGTCGAATGCGCAGCTTCGCGGTCAGCTCATGGACTTTGCCATGTTGATCATGGAGATCTTGACGCATCGACGGTGTACCTATCGAGGTGTAGCGGCTCCGGGGAGAGCCATAGATCACAGGGTCAAAAACCAGCAGATCTGGAAGCAATGCCTCCAATAAGGTAACTGTATGCATACCCATAATCGCTAAATCCTTTTTCATCCAACCAAGGTTACACGCTTACAGCGACAGCTAACGTCGCTGTTGTGACCACCCGTCTTACAGACAAGAGAGATCGTCCTGAGCAAGCTATAGACGTAGCACTTTCCAGCAATTGGAATAGCCAATTACAACGGTGTGAATACATAAGCTTTGGCATAATCCCTGGTTGTAATGTGCTCAGACACCTCTTGACTAAATACTTGATGGGCGCAGCCGTCTCGAGGGTTGGTAATACGAAACCTCCCTGATTAATACGTACAGCACTTTTCTATCGGCCTAGTCGCATCGCACAGGGTATTGAAAGAAGTATCGAGCAATCCCACCAAGTAAATCCTGAAGATCGCCAATAAAAAAGGCTAAGCCTGGGCCAAGGCTGGCCGGGGCATTACGTTCATAAACCTACAAGGTTATACGGCCTCAAGCTGATAAGTGTCCGTATCAGATTTCAGCTCAAAAAACAGCTCTCCATTCGATGGCTGGGGCGTTGAAGATGCAGAGGCCCAGAACGTCGAGTGTTGCCTGACATAAGTACACAGCTCCGCTGCCCAGGCATGCTCGCGCCAAAGACTGGTCATTTCTGCGCGGTCAAGCCCCGGTATAAATAGCGGAGCAATCTTCTGCCTAAGCCCCTGTGACAATTCCATGAGCTCCTCGGCGTGGTGGGATATCCATTTACTGATTAAAATTATGTCGCTGTGATAACGGGCATCAGTTACTTCCAGATGCGCAACCCGGACTCTCGCTTGATCAACCAATACGCGGCACGCGACATACTCGTCACCCTCTTCCAGCGGCGCGCTAGCATTGTGCAGTGCCAGCTCAGCTGAGGGACTTGCATAGACAGCGTGTCGGCGAGATGGCATGGTCTTTGGTCTTAACGACTCCCAAAGATTGTCAACGACGTAGGGGACGTTCGTGGGGATCCGAACGCTCGATTGTCGACGGAACTCAACTGACCCATTCAACAGACGACTGGCTGGTACTGCTCTGAATAATTGCACTAGTATTCTCCAAAGATCATTTGCTAACAATCAGAGTCGATGAATTGCCGGCCACATCTGCTCAGTTTTAATTCAGCTGGCACAACGGTAACCCATCCAAGTCATAGCACAGCCGCTGAAGTTTCCAGACAGAACGAGATACACCTCCGGCTCAAGACCCAACTTCTTGTAAAGTCGCATTTTTATGAAGGCCAGTGCACTACCAGTAAAGTCTTTTCCAGCCAGAATAATCAACTGGGTGTGCAGTAAACAACCCTGGCTCTCTTCCGGGATATTCCTCAGCAATACTGACAGTGCGTCGGTAATGGAACGCTCTTGAACCTCAACAGCGCAGCCTGCCAATTCGACACCGAACCAATTCAACTCATCGCTGCGGTCAACCAAAAGTATCGATTGCTCACGGGCCACGTAGAGTCTTGCCAAAAAATGCGCAGCCGCCTCAAGTGAATTCCATTGGTAATGCGTGGCGCCGGAACCCGCGACAGAAAATATGGAGCCAATGTGATGAACATTAAGAACGCTGGCGTTATCCATCACATGATCTAACACAGCAATATCGTCTGATGCCGTAAGCAAAATATGCAACTCATCATATTTTTTTCCCGGCAAGCTCGAACCGGATATAAATGAATAGATATGATGCCAGCCCTGCTCTGCCTTCAGCATCATCCTCAAATTGCAGCAGTGCCAATCCAGATGATTGAGAAACATAGCCCCAAATTCCGGGTCCTTCGACAGAACACCCACCGAGAAATGTGGTACTGAAAGGATGGCATCGGCCTGATTATGAAGAGTCTTCGCACTCATGATCAGACAACCCGCACGGGAGAGTTTATACATCGATAGCCAGGATATTGTGCTTCGGCGGTCAGCTTTGCCATATCAGCAGTAACCGCTTGGACATGGAAACTAAAGTTGGCTCGTGGACCTGCATTTGACTGTACACGCTGCATAAACACTTTATATGTGTTCATTCGCTAATTTCCTTCGTTGATGACGAAGAAAGCGTACTGCACCCTTGCGACAAAATCTGTCGTAGCTGTAGCTTTCAGTGCCGATTGCTAAGCCAGACATCCAACCCGAGGTAGACCCACTCAGCGAGCTTTATGTCAAAACCAATCAACATATGTGCGCCACTTTTATTTGCCAGAATGCTTAGCTTAATCAGCGCACAGCATAAATGGATACTAATTGGCACAATCGGAATTATTTTTTATTTTTGAAATTCAATGAAATATCCAGCCTCAAGCCATTCAAGACCAATTTACTCAAAAATCAGTCTGATTAAAGTGATTATATTTTTCCCCTCCCTGGGCAATCCGTCATGCAGAGGCACAGACTGGCGCTAACGCGCTATTTTGCCCTCGGCGCGAACGCATCCGAGTCAGGTATATAGGTCACAAGCTGCTCTACCCTGCAGCCAAAATAGGCACACAGCTTGTCGATCGTATCCGTGACGGTGCTGTAACCCCTGTGATTGATGATCTTGGATAAGGTCATCCGGTTGATGCCGGTTTCATCCGCAATTTCTATCAGCGTTATCCGTCTGTTCTCCTGAAATTCCTTTTCAGCAATCAGTTCTTTTAGATGAAACCTCAGCATGGCGCACCTTGATCAAATAGATAATCCGTTAAATTTCTTGCTTATCATTCGATATGATAATTTGATTTTGCAGTGGTCAAATTAAATATCAAATCGTTTATCAAGAGAGCATCATATGACAAATATCATCAAGAAGTCTTGGAATACAGCAGAAGTAACGATTATCAAGCATGACTACCTGTGCGGGGTTCCGGTAGCCATGATTGCCGCAAAACTGGGTCGGAGCCGGAGCTCCGTCCGAGGAAAGGCAACCTGCCTGCAGCTTCAGCACGATGCCTTTGGCAGCCAGTGGTTTTCGGCTGAAGAAGATGCCTTTATCCAGGCCAATGCCATGAGCATGACACGCGCCAACATCGCTCAGTCCCTGGGTCGCACTGAAGGCTCCATCACACAACGTGGCCGCCGGCTCAACATCTCCTTCGATAACCCAATCAAGAAAGCACTCTACGAAAAAAATCATACCTTCTTTGAAGTGCCTACCCTTGAGAACTCATATCTGGCGGGGTTACTCGCAGCCGACGGCTGGATTCGTCCGTGCAGTGGTGACAAGACCATTAACCAGGTCGGTATTTCATTGAAGGCCGAAGACGCCCACCTGCTCGACCATATGCGTCAAGCAACAGGGTATACCGGAGTCATTCGTAAATACTGTGTCGATACGTACCCGCAGGCCGAACTGCGCATTTCCGGGGTGGCGCAGTGGCTTATCGATCTGAAGAAACATTGGGGCCTGATACCGTCCAAGACCTTCACTCTGCTCCCGCCAGATGAACACACCCTGACCCCCGACCAGGTAAAGGCGTTTCTGGTCGGTTTTATCGAAGGAGATGGCTACATAGCCATCAGCGGCGGCACGCTAAAAGTATCGGTAGTGACAGCCTCACCCGAGTTTGCTGACTGGCTTGAGAAGATCTTTATGCGACTCGGGCAGGCAAAACCAACTCGCAGCCTGCATGTAAACGGCACAGCGCATTATCTCGATTTTTACGGCGCAAACGCCCGTCGCTTGTGCGCCAGTCTCATGGAGGTGGGTGTACATAAGCTGATGAGGAAGTGGGACATCGCGCAAGCCGAGATCGCAAAACATGACCTGAAAGGTCATTGAGACAACCCAATGGCAGGCTGCCGCGGCTGGATTGCCGGCAGCCGCCTTGATTCAAGCAATGCGCGTATAGCGATTAACCACAAAGATGAGAGCCGCAATGACACAGATGAATCTTGTACCCAAAGACCTTGCCAGTAATATCGAAGCAGGCATCCTGAAAGCGATAGAAGACATTATCACCCTGGGCGAGCTAAGCGATGCGTTTTCCGAAATCGAGGTCAATGTCAATCTGCTCCGCAATAACAGCAAAACGGAGATCATCAAAAGCCTTGTTGCCGCCAGGGATGGAAGTACCAGGGAAGAGCTGAGATGGATCAAGACGCCATTCACTCAGCCAGTGCCTGCCCTGCACGCTCCAGCTGCAGGCTCGAGCTGGGGACCTGTAAATGTCTGGTTTTGAGCCAACGGATAATCAACTATGCGATGGGGCCTGACATCAGGCCCTTCGTTTTGCAAAAGAGTTGAGCAGACAGTTCAGCGAGCAAGTTATTCTAACGACGCAAAAAAGGGCCAGCGGCTGGGATGGTCGTGCTGCTCAGAACGAACCCAAAGCGGCATCCCAGCTAGACGCTGACAATAAAAGTCCTACAGACTTGCTGGCCAGCGCAATGTTTGGTCAGTCGCCCCTGCCGGAAATACTTTTGCTAAAGTGAGACTTGGATTCTGTTTTTCTTTGCACCCTTCGGAGGAAATATGACCTCACCAGCCCTTTTCACCTTGGCAGCCTTCGGCACCCTCTTCTGCGTTCTGGTCATCGCGGGTGTGGGTCTGGTTGTTGCGCGTAAACTCGACCGCAAATACGGCACCGAAAACGAGTAATCGAACCTCGACCCAGCGCCGCGTCCAAAGGCATCTCACCTGCGGTCTTGTTCTGACCTACAGGCTATCCCCCTTTTGCAACATGTTCAGGCTTGCCTACTGACCCCAAGAAGAATACTGTATATGCAACCAGCATTACGAGGTTGCCATGTCAAATGCAGTTTTTATCGGCACGGTGACGCCATCCGGCACGCTCATCAGTTGCTTTGATACCCGCGTTCCTGCGGGCTTTCCCAGTCCGGCGCTCGACCATATGGAGCAGAAGATCTCTCTGGATACCCTGCTCGATGTTCATGCGCCCCACACTTACCTGGTAAGGGTATCCGGTGAGAGCATGACTGGAGCTGGTATCCATGATGGGGATATCCTGGTCGTCAGCCGCGCCGCTAACGCCAAGCACCGCGATATCGTCGTGGCTGCCGTCAATGGCGAAGTCCTGGTCAAGCGACTGATCCGTAGGGGTAAGCAAATCATTCTCCAGCCTGAAAACCCGGCCTTTTCTCCCTTGCATATCCTGGAAGGGGATGAGCTGCAAATCTGGGGCGTCGTTCGCAACAGCATCCGCTGGCATGACACCGGTGAGAAATGACCAGTTCAACCAAGAGCTTTGCCCTGATCGACTGCAACAGCTTCTATGCGTCCTGCGAGCGGGTCTTTCGACCTGATCTGGCCAAGACCCCGATCGTGGTGCTCAGTAATAACGATGGTTGTGTGAT
Source organism: Halopseudomonas sp. 4NH20-0008 (assembly GCF_057548395.1). Lineage (NCBI taxonomy): Bacteria > Pseudomonadati > Pseudomonadota > Gammaproteobacteria > Pseudomonadales > Pseudomonadaceae > Halopseudomonas > Halopseudomonas sp. 4NH20-0008. The sequence goes on along the minus strand of NZ_BAAJMD010000023.1, from coordinate 3,479 downwards.
TGCCCGCAGTGCTGAGGCCAAGCCTTTCATCAAGATGGGCGAGCCCTACTTCAAGATTAAGGATCAGTTGCGGCGCCACAACATCTTGGCGTTCAGCAGTAACTATGCACTTTATGGAGACATGAGCGAGCGGGTCATGATGACCCTTGAAAGCCGCCTGCCCTCAGTAGAGGTCTATTCCATTGATGAAGCCTTTGCCGACCTGACCGGCCTGCCTGAGCCACTGGATCAGCTCGGTTATTCCCTGCGCGCAGATGTGCTGCAAATTACCGGCATCCCGGTCGGTGTGGGTATCGCCAGCACCAAGACACTCGCCAAACTGGCCAACGCGGCCGCCAAACGCTGGCAACGCCAGACTGGTGGCGTAGTCGACATACGGGATCCGGAGCGACGGGACAAGCTACTAAAGGCTATGCCGGTCGAGGATGTCTGGGGTGTTGGCCGGCGCATGACCGAACACTTGAAGGCCATGAACATCACAACCGCCTGGGATATGTCGAACGCCGACGCAGCGACGCTCCGTAAAAGGTTCAGTGTGCTCGTGGAGAAAACCGCACGCGAGTTGCGCGGGATCAGTTGCCTGGATATGGAGCCAACAGCCCCGGCCAAGAAGGAGATATGCAGCAGCCGGGCATTCGGGCAACGGGTCTACGATCTCAAGGGCCTGCAGGAGGCCGTAGCCAGTTACACCACCCGAGCAGCAGAGAAGCTGCGCAAGCAGCAATCACTGTGCAAGGTCATTCAGGTTGGTCTCCGAACCGGACTGTTCAATCCGGATGAAAAACACTACGCACGCAGTCTGCAGTGCCATCTACCCTACCCCACTGACGACACCCGACTTTTGATCCAGGCGGCCATGCAGGGACTGGATCATATCTACAAGGAAGGTCCCGCCTACGCCAAGGCCTCGATCATGCTGCTGGATTTATGCCAGCGCAATGAATACACACCCGACCTGTTTGCACCCAGTCAGCCGGGAGGCACCGATCACCTGATGCAAACCCTGGATCAGATCAATCAGCGCTGGGGCAGAAACACCATCAAGCCCGCCCGAGTGCCCACCTCGCCTGGATGGGGCATGCAGCGACAGCTTCTGAGTCCGAGTTATACGACACGGTTGGATGAATTGTGGGTAGCGAGGTAAAGCGGAATTTAGGCTATGTGATTGTGTGGGTAATGCCCCATTTTTAGGGGGCCTCAGAAGAAAAGTCACACCACCAAATGATGTCGCCTCACCCTGCCGACTTTGATTAACGTATCCCTGCACTCAAGCAAGCCGCACGATTTATCGTCAGATCAAGAACGAGTTGATTTTCTTGGGATCGGAGAATGTACCTATAAATTCCGCCCTGATGCATCCCCTCCGCTATCATGGGCTCAGTGCATGCGCTTTGAATCAAGTCTTCGGTAGTTGATGCACGCAGGTCGTTAACCGACAAAATGTCATCGTAAGGCATGTCGTGCATACGCATTTCGTATGTGACTGTCTTTCCGCTGGAGTTTACACGCTCCCGAGTGAGCCAGTCTGATAACTGCAGAGGCAATTCTGTATTTAGCGATACCGCGCTTTCAGCCAGGCTCTGCTCAAAGGTAAGCTCTGGCGATGGGGTCAATATTTGGCTGACCCCCACCATGGCAGCTATGCCAATAACTGCGCTGAGCACCAGTATCTTTATGTCGATATCCATTGCCTGCACCTTTGATGCTAACTATTCATATAAGTCAAATCACATCCCATAGAAATTGCAATAACTCCGATTATAAGAGGGCTAGCGCTGCTCGCGAGTACGCTCTCGCCACATTCGAGCCGCCACCTCTGCATCTGTCGCCCTGCGCTTCAAAGTGCAAAATACAGCTCCAATCGTCATGCCCACCACCATAAATGTAAGCTCTTTCATAACCACCTCAATTTTGAAATCAATTCGCGCTTCAGCCTGATCACTAAATAGCCTTTGCGCACATTTCTGATATGACTAGAACCAAAAAGTGCATCAACATTGCTTGTGGAAAGTTGGCTGATAAATAGGGCCCAGCTCACCCAGCATTACGAAACAGCATGCTTATTCGTCAGCCGGCACACACTCATCCGACATCGGAATCTTTGCCACATCGCCACTGCCGGTGCAGACCAGAGTGACCCGCATCCCTTCCGACAGACGTGCAGCGTAGTTGGTTTGATTACGCTCCAACTCGAACTGTGGCTGCATGAAGCGATTGGTCGAACCACGCAAGGTGATGTAAGGACGACCCAGGAAGTTGGTGTTGATTGAATCAACCACACCCGTCACCTTGAAGCGCTTACCCTTGAACTGCTGATCAGCCGCTACCGTATTGCGCTCATACGCAGCTGCCAGTTGTTGTGCTGTGACCTCTGGCAAGACCACAGGCTCGGCAGGCTCTGCTGGGGTGGCAATCTGGGATAACAGTGAGGACTCCCGCTGTGAGGCTGAATTGCTTGTGCCGTTACTCGTGCTTGTGCTCTGGGTCCGATCCTGATCACCACCCATGGCGATCAAAACGGCAAGACCAAACCAGCCAAAGCCCACTATTCTCGCTAATGGGGTATGGCCATTGCGCAGCAAGAACCAGACGAAGATGTAGGGCACAATAAAAATACCCAGGCCAAGCAAAATGCCGACCTTGCGTTCCTCGGTCTTGGGCGCATTGTATGCCATGGCTGTTTGAGCCTTGAGACCTTGGCTAATAGGCGCACCACAACCGGGACAGGACACGGCCTGATCGCTGATCTGGTTACCACATTCACTGCAATTTATGAGTGCCATGCTTTTTGTTCCTTGTGATGAATCCCTGCGCGAAGATAAGCCTGCAATACGACAAATCAGGTCGCATGATCACCACCCCGGATAGCGAAGCCAGATTGCTGAGCCCGCATCGGTACTGTCATCCGGGTCATAGCAGTGAGGTACAAAGGTTATGTCGGCGGCTATCTGGGTGATGACCTGCCGAAGTTCAAGTTGACTCAACCAGTCGCCAGGAATGGCACTTGGTCCATGGATCAAGCCCAGCAGATTGCCCGCTATAAGACCGGTGCTGTCGCTATCACCACTGTGATTTACGGCCAGGACAACACCCTCTTCGAGATTCTCAGCGCTCAACGCGCACCACAGCCCAATCGCCAAAGCTTCCTCGGCTATCCAGCCGCCACCCAAGCGCTCAATGGCTGATGGCGTTGGTCTGATTCCCTGGGCATGCAGTTCCAATACGCTCTCGACCAGCTGACGAGTTTCTTCCATGCCAGGGAGATCGCCATGGCGTGCGAGAGACTCAACGCAGGCCTGATGTAACGACAGATCTTCACGCCAGATAAGCTTGAGAATGTCGGCGAATAACCCTGCTGCGAGATAGCCGGTGGGGTGGCCATGGGAGAATCGGGCTGTCTCGGAGCCCAGTTCAAAGGGATTGGCGAAAAAGGCGCAGGCGGCAACACGCATGACACCGCCACAGCCTTTACTGGCGTT
>NZ_BAAJMD010000022.1:0-24419 GCF_057548395.1 Halopseudomonas sp. 4NH20-0008 | reverse complement strand
AACAGTATTTATCAGTGCAGACAATAGCAATGCTCCACATATTGATCCGAGCCAAATTGCAAGATGGTTATCTGGAATGGCGCATGTCGTTGTCGAACCTTCAAGAGCATTTTCATTTAGATTAATGAACGAAGTTTTTAATGAGAATGCCTATGGCGGTGCGGTAGCAATATATTGGCCTGATGGGGTTGGGAAGTGGTTATTCCTTCCAAAGGATGAGTTTATAGATCCTAAAGCGATGCAGGTTGCGATTTCCAGAAAAGTAAGAAGCTCTTTGCTTTCTCAGAGAACAAAGAGAGAGTGCCGATGGGGATTTGTTCAAGAACTGAGTTCAAAGAAGAAGCTGCATGCCTTAAGGGAGTCTGGCTCAGACAAAGTTGAAGACTATGTTGCTCTTTTTGACAAGGAGATCGGTGCGAAAGATGAAGAAATTCAAAGGCTAGAATATGAGGTGTCACGTCTAAAATATGGAGGGCACTCATCCTCTAGTGATGAGAGTACACTTAAGGGCAGTATTATCTTGGATGGGGCTGAGAAAGATCTTTATCAAGCTGAGAGGCTCTCGATAGTCATGGATGCACTTAACAGCGCGAAAGAAGCTTCTGAAAAGCATAGTAGGCGATGGGATGTGATTTCCGATTTAATTGAAAAAAACAGTCAAGAAGGAGAAAGAGATATTTTGTTAGAACGGCTAAAGGAATTGCTGCGGAATTATACATCAATGAATTCGGCAAACAGAAAAGAAATTGAAAGCATGGGGTTCGATATTTCCGAAGAAGGAAAACACTATAAATTGGTCTTCCGGAATGATCAGAGATATTCATTTACTTTGTCAAAGACTGGTAGTGATCACCGTGGTGGGCTCAATGCATTTTCCGACTTGAGAAGAAGGATTTTCTAACAAATCGCTGTTGGTGGACGCACCTATGCTGCGCACCGGTGCGCCGCAAAGCTCTGCGTTAGCAGCGATGTAATATTAAATTAGGTATACATTTATGATTTCCCATGTATTTATCCGTTCTAAATTTATTCTAATTATTTTCATGTGCGTATTCTTGGCATCCTGCGCAGGGCCCAGCGCACTAATGAGAGTTCATGCCTATGACGGGCCTGAAAATGGTGCAGATGAGATAGCGACAGTTTTTGCTGTCTGGGGTGGCTTTGCAGGGGAAAGAACGACTATATGCTCCGTGGATGGTGTAAATTATTGGAAGATGGGACTTTATAGTGACTGTCCATCTGTGGTCTATGTTAAGCCAGGGGAGCATAAAATTAGTGTTAAATATAATTATGCTAATTATTATGGAAATATCGAGCTGGATATTAATGTAGCTTCTGGTAGGGTTTATAAAATTGAGGCGCGTTCTCTAGATGGGTTAAAAACCGCCACTTATGAGATTGTTGAGATGCCTTTGGGGTTCGAGCTCAGATATAAAGATATTATGCCTATTCCGTTAAAAGAAAAATTTATTGCTGAAGGCGAGCAGTTGGTTTTGCCCGCAGATACAAATTATTAAATACAGCTAAAAGCTATTTAGGTATGTGGAAAAATAGTTAACTAATACAGATTCTGGCGCATCCAAGAGTAATTATTGGTGGATTAAAGTTAGTTCTAAAATTTTGTCTTCCCTGGTTTATGTGGGATCTCGTTTTTCCATGATCATAGTATTCCAGATTTTAATTAAGGTGTTCTAATGAGATTTCTAAATATATTGTTAGTCAGTACGATTGTGCTCGGCGGTTGCACTTCAATGGGTAGGTTTGAAGCAGAAACAAAATTAGATGAAAGTAGTGAATCGATAGTTGTTCTTGGCGTTTCGCCAGAAAATTACAGGGTTTCTGTTTTTCCAGGAAGTGTAAAAGAATCACGTTTTTATCAGAATCCATTAAGAAATGCGGTGGTCTATGCGGGCGCAGTTGATGGATACGTTGTTTTTAAAGCAAAAAGAGGTGAGACGCTAGCCATAACAAATATAAGAGTTGTTCGAGATGATGGTTCTCTGATGGGTGCCGACTTCATACCATGTGAAAATAACAAAACTTTAGTTTTTGAGGTTCCTGCAGGGAAGGTAATTTACCTTACAGATATTAGCTATATGAGCCAGAATAGTGGTTTAAATATTCAGATTATGGATAATTTTGATCAGGCAAGGATGTATGTCGATACAGAATTTCCAAAGTATGCTGGACGGCTTGAAGGTTGGGATTTTGAAATGGTACCTGTATCCGGGTCATGTACAAGAACGATCTATGTGACTTATTAATTTGTTTTCAAATAACGGTTTTGGGGCAGAACGATAATATTTTAAATTTCATCTGCCCCTGGTTTTCTATCTGTCTGCACAGAGTTCAAAGGGGGGGCTACCCCTTTCCCACGGACGGCTCTAGAACGGCTGGCTGTTTCTTGTCTTGCCGGGGCAAAACGGGCAATGGAAATCATCAGGCAGGCGCCTATACTCAGTTCAGGTTTCGAATGTGGAGGGCGGGTTTTCCCGGCTCTATCTGGGCAAACCAAAGCGCTGTGTCTCGCGTAACGATGTAGTTGACGGCATACCTTGGATACCGACATGAAAAAAACAATGATTGCATCGATAGTCACCACCCTGATGAGTTCGGCAGTTATGGCGTCGACCAACTGGATTGATCCGCCCGGCGACACCTGCCCGGCCATGAGCGGCAAAGGCGTTTGTGCGGCTAACTGGGTCGATGCGACAGCGATCTGTGAGTCAGTGGGGGCAAGATTACCCACGATTGGCGAGCTGCGTGTGGAAGTGCAAAATTGCGGTGGTGTGTTGAACGATTTGCAGCAAAACAGCCGTAACGATGGCTATAAAAGCTGCTTTCAAACGGCAGGCTTTTCGATGAATGGTAGCTATTGGTCGGGTACGGAAGAAAGTGCCGGCTCTGTTAATGCCTGGTATTTGGGTTTTCACTTGGGTAATGATCGGGCGGGTGACAAGGGGAGTGTAACCAGTGTGCGGTGTGTGAGTCAGTAACTTCAGGTATAGATCGAGTGACCGCTGTTATAGGGGTAGTTTGGGTCAGATGAATATTAATTCTAAACTTTCATCTGATCCTGGTTTATGTACAAGTGATGGATTCTCATAAGCGGGCAGGTATGAAAACGTACTTCATTTATACGAGAAAACAACGATCTACGGCTCTTTTGCTTGTTTTCAATGCGGGTGTGGCTCTCCTTTTATACTTGGCAGCACACAAATATCTCCCTATTTTGACGAGTGATATAAATGCGTTAATAGAATTTTTTGCTGTTCTTGATATCGCTATTTGGATCGTTGAGGCTGTTTTGCTTGGATTGGCGCTGTGGTTTTGGTTTGAAAATAAGCAAATCAGAGTGTCTGTTACGCCAACTATTTTGTCCTATTTTGATCCCACCTTCAAAGATGTGGATTGGAAGGTGAATGTTTTTGATATTGCGGAACTAAAGCAAGTTAGTGATGTAAGAAAAGATTTTTTCTCCAATATAATAGTGCTCAAAAATGGGGAGCAGAAGCAATTAATGTATGGAAATTATCGTGGGTTTGACCGTCGCGCTTTCTTCGACGCGCTTGTATTAGCTAATCCAAAAATAATTATTCCAGACAGTATTTATAGCTACAAAATTCAAAGACCATCATGGGCCAAGCGTATTCGGAAAAAATTTGGATTGGATTAGTTTTTTAAAAAAATAAGAACGCAAGCGGAGACGCTTACAGTAAGTCGCTATTGTAAAAGAAGAAATACAGTAAAAGGTGACAGGTATCATTCAATATTCTTTTTTGCCCTCGGTTTTACAGCTCAACACGGCAGGTGTTAGCAGTAACTATTACGACAGGACGTCAAGACATGCGAGCAGATTGGGATGATGCCCCGCTCAGGGTAAAAGGTGACCGCAAGGCTAACCGTGATGGGCCGGTGATTGTTATAGTGCTTTTTGTAGCTGGTGCATTGGGTTTTGCCCTGTACACCGATAGGCTACCCTTCAGTAATCCCTTTCAATCCGGCCTACCAGCAAGCCCGCCAGAACCAGCTGAGTCGCTAACCTGGTCTGCAGGATCATCTCAGCAGAGTGAGCCTGTTACGCAATGGCCACCTGCTTCGGCTCATGTATGGTCAACGGACCCTGCGTACCCTGATCAAAGTTCTTCAGGCAGGCAGACCAGTTTCAATGAGTTGAATTACCGACCATCCAACCAGATCAATATCATTGCCTCTGCTCCTGTTGCCCAGCCCAGTCGCTCAACAAGCCAAGGCGCCCAGGGTTTGAGCGGCAGCAATGTGGCCCATTTTCAGTGGGTTGATGCCCGCGGCAGAATCACTAGGTGGAACACGACGTTCAGTTACCGGGGTGGACTGATCAACAACAGCAGTTTTTGCCTGGAGCAGGGCAGGGGTTCCATCGAATACCGAGAATGTCGCAAAGGAGCCCGTGAATGGTTGAAGGACCGTTGTCGCACTCCTCAAGATATCTCTTCTGAGTGGCGGCAAATGTATTGCCGTGCCCACTCCGGCTTCCGCACCTGAGCGGGGCAAACAGCCCCGCCATCCCTCAGATCGCCAATCTACTTCAGGCCATTCCTGCCCCTTCCGGATTGCAAAAGCAGCCAAAAAAACAATCCCCTTGAGTTCTAAGACGACTGGTCATATTATTCCGGCCATGAGCAGAACAGCCGATCCAACCTACATTCCAGAATGCCTGATCAGTGCAGGTCTCGACCTGTTTATAGGCCAGGGTTACAACGCCACGGGTATTCAGCAGATCACTGCCCATGCCGGTGTGCCGAAGGGTTCCTTTTACAATCACTTTGCCGGCAAGGAAGCCTTTGCGGCCTTGGTTGTGGCGCGTTATGCCGACAACAATGAAAAATCCTGGGAGCTGATGATGTCCACGGCGCCCAGTGGGCCGCTGGAGAAGATTCATTACGTCTTTAAGCAGATGATTGCCTATCACGAGCACGGCGAGCGGCTTTGTGGCTGCCTTATAGGTAACTTTGCCGGTGAAATCGCTTTGTCCAGCCCGGCCTGTCGCGCTGAGTTGCTTAAAGCCCAGGCTGCCTGGCGGGACCGTCTTGCAGAGTTGATTGTGCAGGCACAAGCAGCGGAGGTCGTGCGAGCCGATATTGATGCCACGATGCTCTCCGAACTGACCTGGAATCTGTGGGAGGGCGCGCTTCTTCGGATGAAGATCGAAGGGTCTATTCGGCCGCTCAAGCAAAGTATTGCTCTGATTCTTGACCTGTTCTATCCGCCCGTCAGCGAGCCGGTGGCCGCGCTCAACAAATAAGGTTTCCCCATGAAATACGTTTCCTCGCTTATCCCATTAGCCTTGGGTTTCCTGGTGCTGCTCCTGTCTGACAGCCTGCGTGAGACGAGTCTGATCAACGCGGCACTACAGTGCATTCTGTTTGCCCTGGTAGTGTGCCTTCCGGCCTGGCTGACAGGGCGTATGTCCTATGTTGATATTGGCTGGCCCTGGGGTTTGGTGGTGATTGGTGTGGTGGTTTATTTTTACGGGCAAGGCGATGCCATGCGGGTCACCCTGGTGAGCATCGCCTATCTGTTCGCTGGCGGAAGAATGGGCGTTGACGCCTTGAGAATGTGGTTGTCCGGCGAGTTGAAAACCGAGCTGCCACGCTATGAATATCAGCGTCGCCGCTGGGAAAAGAACGGCAAGACCAATGCGCCCCTGGTCAAGCAGGTTGAGGTGATCTCCCAGGGCATGGCGTATATGTCCTTTCTCGCCCTGCCTGCACTGATCATTGCTTCCAACCCGCAAAGCAGTATTTCTGTTTTTGAGGTTATCGGTCTGGCGTTGTGGTTTATGGCGTTCGCCATGGAGTCCCTTGCTGATCGCCAAAAACATGCCTTTATCAAGAATATGAAAGCGGCTGGTGAAGCCAACAAGGTCTGCAACGTAGGGCTGTGGAAGTACAGCCGGCACCCAAACTACTTCGCCGAGTGGATGGTATGGAATGCGTTGGTGATTGCTGCCATTCCGTCCTGGCTGGCACTGTATGACAGCGAGGCATTGGCGATCTGGGTTCTGCTCGGTGCAGGCTTGTTGTTTGCTTCACGCATCATGTATGTGACGCTGGTGTACTACACCGGTGCGGTGCCTGCGGAATATTATTCTGTTAAAAAACGTCCCGAGTACAAGGCCTATCAACAGAGCACCAATATGTTCTTTCCTGGGCGCAAGAAACAAGGTTGATCGCTCAATGGCATTGAAATACGGCTGACCTTCAGGTCAGCCGCTCATTGCTCAGGCATTCAGCAGTGCGCTCCTTCAGAAATGCGAACTCGGTCGCTGACGCCCTGAACTGCAACATGCCCCAAAATGACAGCAACGCACAGGGAGCAGGTTCGGTTGATTGATGTTTCGATAGCGGTTGTGCTGGTCGCTTTTTACTTGGGCTTCAAACGTTACGCGCCCTTTGACTGGCAGGTGACCGCTGCAGCGGCCGTTATGGCGGTCTAACTGGTTATCTATCTGGCGCTCCCACCCCAGCTGGGAGTCACTTCACCGCAGACCGGCAAGCTGTTTGCCCTGGTGCCGGTGCTGTCCTTTGCAGCCATTCTGTTTCCTGAGCTGGCTGTGCGTATCTTGGCTATGAGTCTCAGTAGACGCGTATATACCAGTAAGCCTGCATAAGCGATGCGATCGAGCCGCCTGTGTACTCAACGCGACCTGCATTCCTGATGTTTTCATTGGATGGCCAAGGGTCCCGGGCGACGACTGACTGAATGATCGGCCCGTTATGGGAGACTGTATAGCTGGCGGCAGTGATGACAACGGCGTGCCCGCTGTTTTCGCCCGTGCGGTATCCCACTATGACCGGTCTACCATTGCTCAATTCCTGCAATAAAATGCTTGGGGCAGGTGCGCCCCAGTTTAATGAGGCCTGAACGCTGTACTGACGGCCGGTATTGTCGACGCTCCAGTTGTTCAAGTTGGCTGTGATCGCTTGAAAGCTGCCAGGCCAGTCAGGGAGGTTGCCATAGGGGTCTATGCCATAGGTCCTGGCGACGATCTGTGGTTGAGTGATGCTGACGCCATAGTAATTCAATACCATCTGAATAGAGGCGGCCCAGCACCATTGAGAGTTTTCTTGCGCTGCCGCCACAAAGTTCATACGGGCGGAGGGTATGCCGACATATTGTGGCTGGTAGCTGTTATAGGGCGGTGAATAATGTTGAGCGAAGGCATTTACCGAGACAGCAAGAAGCATGCATGCAATCAAATGGTTAAGGAATTTTCTCATTTTGTGCCCTTTATATTGTTGAGTGTTGGCCACTATCAGTAAGCAAAGGCCGTTGCTCATTCGCAAACGCATCAGCGTCCGACACCCGCAAACATAAGCTCGCTGGCACCGCTGTACACACAAATGGCTTTCAAGACATCGAGAGGAAATCAGCTTGTCCTTAAGCGGGGGCTGGCATCCTGCCATCTGAATTGACGATATATCATAATCTCTGAGCTGGCCAGTTTTAGGCGATTTTTTGCGGCTGAGATGCCAGTTGGGCGCCACCCCCATCCTTGATTGAAAAATCCTCCTGTTTGCTCAGATTTGCTCAGAATGCACCGGAGTTAAGCCGACTATAGTAAGGCAATCTAATATCACTTAAGGCGATAAAGTGAAGTCGACTCTTACTCTGGTTGCAGCGTCCATGGGCCTGCTGATGTGCGCACCGATCTCGGCCCAGACTCTGCCCAACGCGGGCTCACTGAATCAGCAAATCGAGCGCGACCTGCCTGCGCGCGCGGTTGAATCGGCACCTGAGCTGCGCATTCAACAGGACAGCGCTGCCCCCGCGCCAGCCGGTGACCAACAAACCCTGCTGGTCAAGAGCCTGCGCATTACCGGCGCACGAATTTATAGTAGCGAGCAATTGCTCGCGGTCACCGGTTTTAGCGCCGAGCGTGAGCTGAACCTTGGCGAGCTGCGCGGCTTTGCTGCGGCTATTTCCGGGTATTACCGGGAGAACGGCTACCCGCTGGCCCAGGCGTATTTGCCGGCGCAGGACATCGTCAATGGTGAGGTGACCATCGCGGTACTTGAAGGCGAGTATGGTCAGGTCAGCCTGCGTAACCAGAGCAGGCTGACCGATGGTGTGGCCAACGGCTTGCTGGCGGGTTTGAACAGTGGAGACAGTATCGCTCTGGCGCCGCTGGAAAGTCGGCTGCTGCTGCTCTCGGACATCCCCGGCGTTGAGGTGAGATCGACGCTGGTGCCCGGCGCTTCAGTCGGGGCTGCTGACTTGATTGTGGATGTGCTGCCGGGGCAGCGTTTCAACGGCACGCTGTCGCTGGATAATCTGGGTGACCGTTATACCGGTGAAAACCGTGTCGGGGCCTCGCTGGGTTTCAATGACCCGACCGGACGCGGCGACCTGCTGAGTCTGCGGGTGCTGAGTTCCGATGCCGGCCTGCATTATGGCCGCGTTGCTTATCAGTTACCCTTCGGCCGCCTTAGTACAGGGGTTGCCTACTCCTACATGGAATACCGTCTGGGCAAGGAATTCGACAGCCTGGATGCGGACGGTACGGCCAGTATCACCAGTCTGTTTGGCAACTACGCGTTGATTCGTTCGCGCGGCCACAACCTTAACCTGCAGTTCAATCTGGAACACAAGGACTTTAGGGACCGGGTGGACGTCACCTCAACGGTGGCCGACAAGCAGGTCCAGGTGGCTATGCTCAGCTTGAGTGGCAATGCCCGCGACAGTCTCGGTGGTGGTGGCTTGAACACTTACGCGTTGACCTGGAGCACTGGCGAACTGGATATTCGTAATGCCGAGGTGCGAGCCCTGGACGCCGCCACCGCGCAAACGGATGGCCGTTACAACAAGTTCGGCTTGAACCTAGCCCGGCTGCAATACGTAAACGAGAGCCTGTCGTTGTACGCCGCCTTCAACGGTCAGATCGCGTCAACCAATCTGGATACCTCGGAGAAGCTCGGGCTGGGTGGTGTATCCGGCGTGCGCGCCTATCCCAGCGGTGAAACCTATGGCGATCAGGGTTATGTGGTCAATCTGGAGGCGCGTACGCCATTGCGCGATCTGTCAGCGCGCGTGCCGGGGCACGTGCAGTTGCTCGGCTTTGTCGATAGCGGTCGGGTGAGGCTGAACAAGTCTGAATGGGACAGCAGCAGCAATTACCGCAGTCTGCACGGCACCGGCATCGGTTTGAACTGGACCGAGCAGGACGATTTTGCGGTTAGCGCGACCTGGGCCCACCGCCTGGGCAATGAGCCTGTGACCTCGGCCCCGGACGATAAAAGCCGTTTCTGGCTGCAGGCCGTCAAGTATTTCTGAGCGCGAGCTGCGGCTTGCGTGTAAACCGATCAATGATTGCCCCATGAAGTAGGGAACCATGCCATGAACCACATCTACCGTACGATCTGGAACGAGAAGACCGGAACCTGCGTTGCCGTCTCCGAGCTGGCTAAATCCAGTGGCAAGAAAGCTTCGAGTGTGTGCGGTGACGTGGAGGGTGGTGGCCTGGGTCTGAAGACCCTGGCGGCCTCGCTGTTGCTGGTGTTTTCATTACCGCTTTACGCGCTGCCCACTGACGGCGTGGTCACTGCGGGCAGCGCCACCATCAGCTCGGGCCCCGTTAATATGACGATCAACCAGTCCAGCCAGAATGTGGCGCTGAACTGGCAGAGCTTCAATGTCGGTCAGGGCGAGGCGGTGCAGTTTGTGCAGCCAAACAGCAGCTCGGTGGCCCTTAACCGGGTGCTGGGTGCCGATCCTTCCAGCATTCTTGGCAATCTTTCGGCCAACGGTCAGGTGTTTCTGATCAACCCCAATGGCATTGTGTTTGGCCAGGATGCCTCGGTGAACGTCAACGGCCTGGTGGCCTCTACCCTGGATATCAGCGACGCCGATTTTATGGCCGGTGAATACACCCTTACCGGCGACAGCGCTGCGGCCGTGCTCAACCAGGGCCAGATCAATGCCGATGGTGGCTATGTTGTGTTACTGGGCAAGGATGTCAGCAACCAGGGTGTGATCAGTGCGCGCCTGGGCACGGTGGCGCTGGCCGCCGGTGAGGCGATTACGTTGGATGTGATGGGTGATGGTCTGCTGACGGTCAGTATTGATCAGGGTGCGGTGAATGCCCTGGTTGCCAATGGCGGTCTGATCCAGGCTGACGGCGGGCAGGTGCTGATGAGCGCCCAGTCGGCGGGCAATCTGCTGAATACCGTGGTCAACAACACCGGCGTGGTGCAGGCGCAAACCATCGAGAACCGCGACGGGGTTATCCGACTGCTGGGCGATATGCAAAGCGGCACCGTCAATGTGGCCGGGACGCTGGATGCCAGCGCACCTTCTGGCGGCGACGGTGGCTTTATTGATACCTCGGCGGCAACCGTGACCGTGGCGGATGATACCCAGGTCACCACGGCTGCAGCCGAGGGTTTGACCGGCAGCTGGCTGATCGACCCGACCGACTACACCATCGCCGCGACGGGTGGTGATATCACCGGCGCGGTGCTGTCAGCCAATCTGGCCAATACCGACATCACTATCCAGAGTATTTCTGGCGTTGCCGGCACGGCGGGCGACGTCAACGTCAACGATACCGTTACCTGGTCGGCCAACAAGCTCACGCTCAACGCCCAGAACGACATCAACATAAACACCGAGATGAAAGGCTCCGGCACGGCCAGTCTGGCCCTGGAGTACGGCCAGGGCGCAGTGGCGGCAGGCAACACCAGCAGTGTCAACGTGAATGCGCCTGTTAACCTCGCGGCGGGCGAACACTTCAGCACCCGGCAGGGTTCAGACGGTGCCACGGTCAATTACACGGTGATCACCAGCCTGGGCGAAGAGGGTAGCGTAACGGCGACCGATTTGCAGGGCATGAATGGCAACCTGGCCGGCAACTATGTGCTGGGTGCGAGCATTGATGCTGCGGCTACCTCTGGGTGGAACAGCGGAGCGGGCTTTACGCCTATCCACGGCTCGGAACTGGTCGAATTTTTTGAGGGCTTCTTTTTCACCGTGCCCTTGCCCTTTACCGGTGTTTTTGATGGTTTGGGCCATAACATCAGCGGTTTGACCGCGGGCCAATCAACGCTGGGCGCTGCTGGCCTGTTTGGTTTCACTGGAACCACGGCCGAGATTCGCAACGTGGGGCTGGTAGGTGGGAGTGTGTCCGGAACAGGTATAACGGGTCCCCTGGTAGCGAGTAATCAGGGGCTTGTCAGCAACAGCTACTCTAGCGCTACAGTGCTGGGCGATCTGGCTAACAGCACGAATGTCGGCGGCCTGGTGGGCCTTAACTACGGTTCGATCATCGACAGCTACGCCACAGGTACCGTAAATGGTGCGCGTAATGTCGGTGGTCTGGTTGGTAGCAATGGCAGGCAGGGTGATGATAGCCAGACCGGTTTTATCATCAGAAGCCACTCTAGCGGGGCGGTGACGGCGGGCACCTATCATTCGGGTGGGCTGGTTGGCAGTAACGGTGATGCGGCGAGTATTGTCGACAGTTATGCCAGCGGTTCGGTATCGGGCGCAAAGAACGGTTCTGGCGGCCTGGTTGGCCAGAACTACGGCAGTATCAGCAGAAGCTATGCGAGCGGCTCAGCAACCAACGTACAAGGCTTTGTAGGTGGCTTGGTCGGCGTCAATGGCGGGCCGGGTACGATTACGCTGTCCTATTCAACCGGCGCCGTATCAGCGGCCAATAATTTCGGCGGGATGGTGGGCAGGAGCTTTGGCGCGGTTGGGTCTATCAATAACAGCTACTGGAACACCACGACATCCGGCCTGGAGACCAGTGCTGGCGGCACCGGGCTTACCTCGGTAGAGATGCAGACCGCGGCCAATTTCGCGGCTTTCAATTTCACCACTACGCCTGGGGCGACCGGCAACAACTGGGTGATGGTGAATGTTGACGGGAGTCTGAATAACGCCGGTGGCGCGCTTGGCGCGACGCGGCCAATGCTGGCCTCGGAATACTCGACAACCATACGCAACCTGCACCAGTTGCAGCTCATGAGCATGGATCTGGGTGCGAGTTACACTCTGGTTCATGACCTCAATGCGGCGGCAACCGGCACGGCCGCCGATGTCTGGTCCAACAGCTTTATCCCGGTGGGTTACAACGGCACCCCGTTCACCGGTCAAATCAACGGCCAGGGCAATAGCATCAGTAACCTGACCATCAATCGGCCCTTGGCGGATGGCGTTGGTCTGATCGGCGCATCCTTCAATGCGTTGATTCGCGACCTGGGGCTGGTCAATGCCAGTGTGACCGGTCGCGATCTGGTCGGCGGGCTGATTGGACATGCAACCTTGGGCAGTGTGATCAACAGCTTTACGAGCAGTGGCCAGGTCAACGGAGCCAATGCGGTAGGCGGCCTGATCGGTTTCGCCAACACCACCATCATTACCGACAGTTATTCATCCAATACCGTCAGTGGCAATAACCAGGTCGGCGGCTTGTTTGGCTGGACCAATGGCGGTATCAGCACCAATCGCAACTATGCGTCCGGTGCGGTTACCGGTACCGGCAGTTTCGTGGGTGGGCTGGTCGGCGAGAACGGCTTTGCTTTTACCATCAACAACAGTTATGCGACCGGCACAGTCAGCGGGGTTGATGGAGTAGGTGGCCTGGTGGGTTACAACAGCAATAACGGTAACGTGACGAACAGTTACTCCAGCGGGGCGGTCTCGGGCAGCACCAATGTCGGCGGACTGGTGGGGAGCAATATCAGTACGGTGAGTGCCAGCTTCTGGAATACCGACACGTCTGGTCTGGATACCTCGGCTGCTGGCATCGGCATGTCGACAGCAGATATGCAGGCTCAGGCTAACTTCAGTTCGGCCACCGATGCCAACGGTAATGTGAGTCCGAACTGGGATTTGGCCAACACCTGGTTACTGAATGAGGGCAACACATCACCCTTGCTGCGCTCGTTCATGACGCTGCTGACCGTGACGGTCAACTCAGACAGCAAAACCTATGACGGCCAGGCTTACGCTGGCGAGAACAGCGTGAGCTATTCCTTCGCCCCCGATGGCACTCTGCTCCAGGGTACCCTGACCTATGGCGGGAACGCGCAAGGTGCGGTCAATGCGGGGAACTATGCCATGTCGGCCAGCGGTCTTTATTCGACCGATCAACATGGCTATATCGTCAATTTTGTGGATGGCGCACTAACGGTGGACCCCGCCAGCTTGACTGTGTCGACCAGCAATGTCAGCAAGGTTTACGACGGCGGTTTGACTGCTGCAGGCGCGCTCATCCTGACTGAGGGCAGCCTGTTCGGCGACGACGCGCTCGCTGGTGGCAGCTTCGCCTTCACCGACGCAAATGTGGGCAGCGGCAATAAAACCGTGGCTGTTAGCGGTGTGACGGTGACCGACGGTAACAGCGGCGGTAACTACATCGTCAGCTATGCCGATAACACCACCAGTACCATCAGTCCTTTTATTGTCAGCCTGAGCGGTAGCCGCGTCTACAATAGCACAGTCGATATCGGCGCTGAGGATGTGACCACGGGAACCCTGGTAGGCGATGAAACCTTGTCCTTGGCGGGCAGTGGATCGGTGGCTGACAAGCACGTTTCTGATGGCAAGACCTTGACCCTGGGGAGTCTGGCTCTGGTCGATGGCAGCAACGGCGGTCTGGCGAGTAACTACAGTTTTGCAGAAGATGGCCACACGGTGGACATCACGCCCGCTGCGCTTACTTTGTCCACCACGGATGTCGTCAAGTTGTTTGATGGCACCACTGACGCGGATGGGACAGCGATTGTTGTTGCCGGTACTCTGTTTGATACGGACGCCATCAGCGGCGGTAGTTTCGCCTTTACCGATCCAGGTGTGGGTGTGGGCAACAAGACCGTGACCGTCAGCGACGTCACCCTGACCGATGGCAATCTGGGCGGAAACTACAGCGTCAGCTATGCCAATAACACGACCAGCAGCATCACGGCACTCGACCCCGTGATCTCTGATGCCACACTTGTCCTGCTGCAGAATATCCGTGCGACGGCAACGGCATCGGGATCGACTGCGCCTGATCTATCGCCTGCAGCCATTCAGGCGCTGTCCGGGCTGCCTTTAGCAGGGGTTGATGCGAGCAGTCTGGCAGGACTTGGCCGTATACTCGTCAGTAACGGCATCCGACTGCCTCCGGGTTTACAACCAGAGGGCCTGGAGGAAGACGATGATGATAACCAGGCTAACTAAACTGGCGGGATAAAACGTTATGACGCCCAACTTTATCGGTGTGGCCGGCCTGCCGCGAGCTGGCTCCACCCTGCTGTGCCAGATGCTGGCGCAGCACCCGGAGGTGCACTGCGAGGGGCATAGCTCGCCGTTGTGCAACATGCTCCTGGGTATCCGCCGGATGGTCAGTGATGATCAGTTCTTTCTGGCCCAGCTGGATAACAGTTTCGATAGCAGCTACGGCCATCTGGCCTCGGCCATGCAGGGTTTTTTGCGCAGTTGGCACCCCGACAGCGGCACGAAGGCGGTCGTAGACAAGAACCGCGCCTGGCTGCATTCGATCGAGCTGCTGCTGCAACTCGCCCCGGAGGCCAAGCTGATCATCTGCATTCGGGAACTGGGGCAGATTTACGGCTCGATCGAGGCGCAGCATCAAAAGACCATTCTGGTCGATTTTGTTGACCACCTGGCTGACTACGACCGCTTCGGGCGGGCTGATATGCTTTTTGCCAAGGACAAGGCCATCGGCGCCCCGTTGATGTCATTGAATGCGGTGCAGGATCTGCCGGCCAAGGTGAAAGAGCGCCTGTATTTTCTGCGCTTTGAGGATCTGATGGCCCAGCCAGCGGCTGCCATGTCGCACATTTACGCCTGGTTGGGCCTGTCACCGCTGGAGATCGATCCGGGCAATCTGCCGGTCGGTATCCGCGAGAGCGACAGCCACTACCGGATGAAGTATCTGCACAAGCAGTCCAACGGCATCACTGCGCCTCGTCAGCACGAGATCCCGCCGCGCATCCAGGCGCATATCGAAAAGGCCTGCGCCTGGTATTACGATCTGTACTATCCCGGAGTGTTAAAGCGAAACGACCGCTAGTCTCTTACCGGCCAATCTCGATTTTTTCGTAGAAGCGGTAGCCAAGGCCACGCAATGTGGCTACTGGCAGCTGCATGCCTGGACAGGCCGTTTCGACTTTTCGGCGCAGGCGGCGCATCTGGGTGTCCAGCCGACGTTGATCATAATGTCGATAATCCTGTCCGAGCGCCCTTACGATGGTCTCACGAGAAACGGCCTCCGTGCTGCCCGCCAGGGTCAGCAGTACGGTGTAATCCTGGGCTGATAGCGGGATAGCTGAGTGGGCCGGGGGGATCAGACGTGGCGGCGAGCTGGATAGCTGCCAACAGGCTGAAGTGTCGTCATCGGTGTTGTGGCTGACGTCCCGAGCCACAGCGACTCTCACCTGATCGCTCTCCGACCAGCGTGCGGTCCACAGGATATTAGCAATATCACCATTTTTACGCCGATATCGGTTCTCGAAGCGGCGTTGCAGATAGCCTTCCTGAACGCGCTTGACCGCCTCCAGCGTCCTGGCTCTGTCCTCTTCATAAACAAAGTCGATCATCGGTTTGCCGATCATTTCTTCGGGCGCGTAACCAAAAATATGCTCACAGGCCCCGGTAATGGAGACAAAGTAGCCTTGTGCGTCGACGATGCAGATGGCGTCGAGCAGCATGTCCAGTAACGCTGGCGTGGGGGGGCTGCCGGGTAGATTTGTCATTGTGGGTTTGATCGTCAGGCTTTGGCCGGACGCCCGGGCAGAGGGTAGGGCTGTTGGCGGCTAAGGGCTTTGATGCTGTCAGGACGTTCTGCGGTAACCACTTCAAGACGTTGTGAGCGCGGCATGGCGTGTATGCGGCCAGTCTCGTAAGGGGGCGAATCGTGTTTGCTCACAGTAACACCACCGGATTCAGTCTTTTGGGTTCATTGGCATCCGAGTTTTCATCCCGGCTTTTTTTTTGAATATCATGCGCCTATCAAAGGGAGCAAGTAACAAAAAAAGAGTAACAGTTTGAAATGAAAACAAGCCACAAAATCGCCATGGCGGTTTGCCCTGGATCAGTCTCGCCGTTGTTCCAGGATGACTCTGGCATTGCGCTGACGGCGGTAAAGTCTCCTCTGCAAGATTGTCGGGCTAATGCCTGAGCAGCCCTGGCTGGGGGTCTGTATGCTATCAACTGGATATTAGACCAACACAGGACAGCGCACCCATGATGGCATACACAGGCGATATACCCGGCTTGCTGGTCGCTCTGGCGGTTGGTTTGATCATTGGCTTTGAGCGTGGCTGGCAGTCGCAGAATGCGCGCGAGGGTGAAGGCAGTGGTGCTGTCGGACCGGACGCTGATGACATGATGGCGGCTATGGGTATTCGTACTTTTGCTTTGCTGGGACTGCTGGGTGGTGTCGCTGGCGAGCTTTCCGCTGTGACCTCGGTTTGGGTGTTGGCGGCCATCTTGATCGGGGTGGCGGCCCTGTTGGTGGCAGGATATTGGCAGACGGTTCGTGTTACCGGCGACATCGGTGCAACAACCGAAGTAGCTGCCTTTTTGACCTGCGCACTGGGCGCTATGGCATCACTTGGCATGCCATTGGAGGCGGTGATCGCGGCAGTTGGCGCCACTGTTTTATTGGGTTTCAAGCGTGAAATACACGGTGCTTTGCAACAGTTATCGCGACATGAGTTAACTGCGTCACTGCAGTTGCTGGTCATTATGCTGGTGATATTGCCGCTGTTGCCTGATCGAGCCATGGGACCCTGGGAGAGCCTGAATCCAAGGGTCATTGGCTGGCTGGTGCTGTTGGTCGCGGGTATTGGCTTTGTAGGCTATTTTGCGGTGCGTATTCTGGGTGATCGTGTGGGCCTAACGCTGACGGCGTTTCTGGGTGGCTTGACCTCCAGTACCGCGCTGACGCTGAGCTTCTCGCGCATGTCTGCCAAGGATATTCGTCGTCAGGCGCTGTTGGGAGCGGGGATTGCCTTGGCCTGCGGAACAATGGCACCCCGCGTTCTGGTTGAGGTGGCTGTTGTAAACCCTGACCTGTTGATGCCGTTGCTGCCGGGTATGTTGCTGCTGGGGATCATTCCTCTGGTGGCAATGGGCGTGGTGCTCTGGCGCTTCAAGGGCGGTGAAGTGGCGTATCAGCCGGCCATGAATAACCCGTTGGAATTGAAATCGGCACTGCTGATTACGGCGGCGCTGGCAGGGGTATTTGTGATGTCCAATGCGGCGCAGGCATGGTTTGGTGACAACGGCGTTTATGGGCTGGCGATTCTATCCGGTGTAGCCGATGTGGATGCTATTACGGTGGCCTTGGCCAATCAGGCCAATGACGGGCTGGCTGACAGGGTTGCCGCGCGCGGTATTCTGCTTGCCTCGCTAACTAATACTCTGGTCAAGGCATTCATTGTGCTCTCCGTTGGCGGTTGGTCATTGGCGCGATGGGCCAGCAGCATATTGTTATTTGCAGTGGCCGCCGCAGCCACGGGGTGGCTGTGGATATGAGTTTGTCAGGTCGTTATTCGGTGTGATTGCCAGCCGGAGATATCAGGCCGAGTTGAGGTGCAATTAGCCTTTGATGGGCAACCGGCAAAGCAACCACCGGATTTTTAGGGCTGGTATCCACGCACCAGCTGGGGTATGGTTTTTTAAGAATCATACTAATTTCAAGCACTTCGCTTTAACCAGCGTTTTACACCCCCTGCCTGAACCCGTTTCGCAAAACAGGGATTCAGCTGCATGATCAAGATTCTGCTGCCCATTGCAGCCCTGCTCTCCGGGATCGCTCTGCTGTTGCTGGGCACCGGCCTGCTCAATACCTTACTGGCCCTGCGTGGCAGTGGTGAGGGATTCACTGACCAGACCCTGGGTCTGCTTGGTTCAGCCTACTTCGCGGGATTTATTCTTGGGACCTGGCTGTGTCCGAAGCTGATTCGGCGCATGGGCCATGTGCGGGCCTTTGCCTTTCTGGCCGCTGCCGAGGCGGTGTCGATTCTGCTGCATGCCTTGCTGGTGGAGCCTTTTACCTGGCTGGTTCTCAGGGTCGTTACCGGTGTTGCGCTGGTGGGCATCTATACCGTGATCGAGAGCTGGCTCAATACCCAGGCGCCAGCTGATCGGCGTGGTCAGGTGTTTGCCCTGTACATGGCGGTCAATCTCGGGTCGCTGGCGCTGGCGCAGCAACTGCTGCGGCTGGACAGCCCCATGGCCTTCAGTCTGTTTGCCCTTGCGGCGATGCTGGTCACCGCGGCCCTGATGCCAGTGGTGGCGACGCGCTTACCCCAACCGGTGATCGAGAATACCCCCGGCCTGTCGCTGCGCAAGCTCTGGCAAGCGGCGCCGGTGGCCTGCAGTGCTGCACTGTTGTCAGGCTTGGCGATGGGTGGATTCTGGGGCCTGGGGGCAGTCTATGCCGGCCGCATGGGCATGGATACCGGGCAGATTGCGACCTTTGTATCGCTGGTGATTATTGCGGGCGCGGCCATGCAGTGGCCGTTGGGTATGTTGTCTGATCGCGCCGACCGGCGTCTGGCGCTGGCGATCATTTCGGCTATCGCGGTGACGGGCGGATTACTGATGGCGCTGCTGGGTCAGTTTGGCCAATGGTTGTTACTGGCGGCGGCGGTATTTGGTGGCGGCGCCTTTGCTGTGTATCCGGCGGCGGTGGCGCATCTGATCGATCATCTGAAACACGCGGATATTCTCTCCGGCAATGCCTCGTTGCTGATGCTGCACGGACTGGGTGCGGCAATAGGACCGGCTTTGGCTGGTGCTGTGATGGGCATAACGGCACCGCTGGCTTTGCCGCTGTTCTTTGCGGTGATGTTTGGCCTGTGCGGGCTCTATGCCCTGTCCCAGGCGCGGCGCGGTGCAGATCGGATCGTTGATGAACCCGCTCACTTCATTCCCATGGTCCGCACCTCGCCAGAGGTGCTGGGCATGATGCTGGAGGATGCCGAGACGGCAGCAAGCCCATCGGGCGAAGCACCCTCTGGGGCTGAAAACCCATCCGATGGTGTCCATTCCGACGCTGTTGATTCAGACATTGATCACCCTAAACCCGGGAGTAACGCCCATGATTCTGGCCACTGACCTTGATGGAACCTTTCTTGGCGGCGACCCCGACAACCGCCAACGCCTGTATCAACTGATCGATGCCCATCCGGGCATCAAGCTGGTGTTTGTAACAGGCCGAGGCCTGGAAGTGGTGGTGCCGCTGCTGTCTGATCCAGCGATTCCGCGCCCGGATTACATCATCTGTGATGTTGGCGCCACGGTAGTCGATGGCGACACCCTGCAGGCGGTGTATCCGCTGCAGAGCGAGATTGAACAGACCTGGCCCGGTGAGCAGGTGGTGTTACAGTCGATGGCCGCCTTTGACGGCCTGGAGCGCCAGAATGTACCGCAGCAGCGCCGCTGTTCGTACTTTTGTGAGCCGGGCGCGGTAACCGATGAGATTCGTGACGTGGCCGAGAAGCTGGGTTGTGATCTGTTGTTTTCCGCCGACATGTATCTGGACTTCTTGCCCCGTGGTGTAAACAAGGGCAGCACCCTCAAGCGGCTGATCAGTCATCTGGAAGCCGATTTTGATGATGTACTGGTGGCTGGCGACACGCTGAACGATCTGTCGATGTATGAGCAGGGCTTCAAGGGCGTGTGCGTCGGTGAGTCTGAACCCGGTCTGCTGGAGGCCACGGCTGACCGGGCCAAGGTATTGCATGCTCGGCTCAGTGGTTGTGGCGGTATTCTTGAGGCGTTGGGACACTTTGGCTTTCTTGGGCCGATGGGGATCGACTCCGAACTGCCGGGGCTGGGCATCAAGGGCAAGGCCGATCTGGTGATGGTTTATCACCGTTTGCCCTATGAAGAGGTGATTGAGGACGGCCAGTTGATTCGTCGGCCACCGTCGTCGCCCAACGGTATTCTGCCAACCCTGTTGAGTTTCTTTGCCCAGGGCCAGCAGGGCTCCTGGGTTGCCTGGTCGATACATGATCCGCGCAAGGACCGGGCCTTTGAGGTGCACACCAGTGTTGACCGTGAGCGTTACGCGAATCTGGTGGCCGCACGTGTGGCCTTGAGCAAGAACGATGTGGATGTGTTCTACAAGCGCTTTTCCAAGGAGGCCTTCTGGCCGACCCTGCATACCTTCTGGGAGCGGGCGATTTTCCGTGAGGAGGACTGGGAGGTCTTTCTCAAGGTCAATCTGCTGTTTGCCGAGCGTACCGCGGCCGAGGCCGCCGAGGGCGCAGTGGTCTGGCTGCACGACTACAACCTGTGGATGGTGCCCGCCTATTTGCGGCCGCTGCGGCCGGATCTGACCATCGCCTTTTTCCACCATACCTATTTCCCCTCCGCTGACGTGTTCAACGTGCTGCCCTGGCGCCGCGAGATCGTTGGCAGCCTGTTGCAGTGCGACTACATCGGCTTTCATATTCCGCGGCAGTCGGAAAACTTTGTCGATGTGATTCGCGGTGTGGCGCCGGTCGAGGTGCTTACCAGTCAGGATTGCGCGCCGCGTTTTCTGACCTATGGCTGCGCCGTGGGGCTGGGCAGGATGACCCGCAGCATCTCGGTGCACGGTCGGCATATCGGTCTGGGTGCGCACCCGGTGGGGCTGGATATCGGCCGGGTGCACGAGGTGATTGAGCAGCCCGCCTGTCAGGCGCAAATGGAAAAGTTACGCGAGCAGCTCAAAGGGCTGCGGGTGGTGCTGTCGGTCGAGCGGCTGGATTACACCAAGGGTATTCTGGCCAAGATGCTGGCCTTCGAGGCCTTGCTCGACGCCCATCCGGAGCTGGTCGGCAAGGTCTCGCTGTTGACCATCTGCGTCCCGGCGGCGGCTGAAATGACCATCTACGACACGCTGTTGCAACAGATTGAACAGGCGGTCGGGCGGATCAACGGGCGTTTCTCCCAGGTCGGCTGGACGCCGGTGCATTTCTTCTACCGCGCCTTTCCGTTCCGCGACCTGATCGCCTATTACCTGATGGCCGATGTGATGTGGATTACCCCGCTGCGCGACGGACTGAATCTGGTCGCCAAGGAGTATGTCGCGACCCAGGGACTCTGTGAGGGCAGAGGCGTGCTGGTGCTGTCGGAGTTCGCCGGCGCGGCTGCCGAGCTGCACGGCGCGCTCTTGACCAACCCCCACGACCCGCATGACCTACGCGACACCCTGTATCTGGGTCTTACCCTCGGTCGGGCCGACCGCGAGTCACGTATCCGGGCGATGTTTGCGATCATTCAGCATAACGACATCAAGCGCTGGGGTGATGAGTTTCTGCAGGCGGTCAGGGATAGCCGTCAGGAGGGTGCGGAGTATCTGGCAGCCAATACCTGACTGCGTAAAGTCGGGTGCTGTGGGGGGCAATGTGGCCGCGTTTCCAGTTGGACAAGCTATCGGAATGGCGCAGAATGGATGCTGTGCAGAGTCGTATGTTCGTATCGATGCAGTTCTTGTGTATTGGGTCCTCCATGTCTAGTCGTTCAGATGGTCTGGCTAGAACCCTTTTCGGTTGGAATGCCTGTGAATCAACATGATTTAAAAAGAATATGTGGTTTGCGGTTGGCGTATGGTCTGGAAAAGGATGTTTTATTTCTTGCATTATTCTTTGCCGGACTGCCTGTTGCCTGGATTTTGGCCTCCACTGGATGGATTGCGCTGCCAGAAACCAATAAGCATTTAGCGTATTTGTCTATATTGCTGTGGTTCCCTCTGATCGAGGAATTGGCTTTCCGAGGTTTTGTGCAGGGGATGGTCGGTGACCGGGACTCGGGTAAAGTGTGTTGGTGGGGAGTCTCCCGAGCAAACTTGGCAGCTACTCTATCCTTTACACTTTGGCACTTTATATATCACCCCTCTCTTTTTGTATTTTCTCTTATCGTGCCCTCGCTTATTTTTGGCTTCTTCCGTGAGCGTTATGACTCCCTTGTACCTGCAATTATCCTTCACGTTGGCTACAACGGTTTTCTCCTTCTGGCCGTTGAGTTAACGCTCTGATTACGATGGCTTGCATACAAAGAAAGCCCCAGCATGAGCCGGGGCTTTAAGGTTAACGCTACGATGAGTTACGGCTTTTGTCGGCTCAGGCGTTCACGTGTTGCGATACCCCCTAGTGCCAGTAACAGGAGCACTATCAGGGTGGGGTCAAATGGTGCGCCGGGGTTATAGCTGCAACCGCCACCGCCGCCACCACCACCACCACCATTGCTAGGCTCTTCCTCTTCTGGCGGCAACTCATCAATTCGGACAGTAATCAATGCCGCGTTTGAGGTTTTGCCATTAGCGGTAACAACGTAAGTAAAACGATCCAGACCAGTAAAGCCGGTCGCTGGCGTGTAAACCACGGCGTTATTTGCAATGACAGCGCTGCCGGTCAGCGGGGCATCCAGGATTGCAACCAGTGCTTCACCGGGCGGCAAACTATCGTTAGCAAGCACATCAATGGTTACGGCTGTGTTGATGAAAGTGACTGCAGAATCATTTGTCGCCTGCGGTGCTTCCGGGTCCGGATAGGGGTTGATACGAATAGCCACAGTTGCTTCGTTGGATGTCTGGCCATCGACGGTCACACTGTAGGTGAATGAAGCCAAGCCTATAAAACCGGCGTTGGGCGTAAAGTTCACAGTGTTATCCAACTGCAGGGATGCAATCCCTCCAATACCAGCATTCAGGTTCACGGTCTGGACTGAGCCAACCAAGTCAGACAGCAACTCCCCATCCAGCAAGTCATTTGCCAGAATATCAAGATTGAGCACTTCGTCGCCTGAATTGTAGAAGGGACTGTCAGGGTCATTTTCAAACATTGTGCTCAAATCGTTTAAGGCAACGGGTACGCCTGTATTGGCCATATAACTGGAAAGTGCAGGTGCCGGATTGGTTACCCAGGCCGGAATGTCATTTCCTACCACTGCGCCAAGATCGGAGGAAGATACCCCGGTTACCCGTAGCGTGATGTTTTCGAATTTGGGGACGCCATTGTCGTCAAGGATGCCATCACTTATGTATATGAAGAAATCCATATTCTGGGTGGCCAGATCGTCTGCCAGAATCGACGCATAGCGTACTGGATTGTCACCTTGAGACGGATCAATGCCTAATAGCTGCGCTGCCCATTGCGTGAGCTGGTCCGTTTCTACAATCCCGAAAGGAGAAAGCCCGGAAGCGTCACCTGACAGACCATAGCGCCAATCACTCCCGTCCCACCACGCCTCGATAGCATCCGATTCGCCCTCAGGATTGCCATCTTCATATCGTGAGATTGAAGTGGGAGCAAGTGAGTCAGACAGCATATAACCGAAAACGCCATTATCAATGCCAGAGCCTCCTGCCTGGGCGTCAACCATACTGAAATGATTCAGTGTTATCGCTCCGTAGGCACCATCTGATCTGAGGTCCTCACCGCTTCCAATATAAGTAGACTTGTCACCGTCTGCTAAATCACCGGGCGGGAGGAAGCCGGCCGCCGCATCGTCAAAGAAGCCCGGTTCGAAGCGATCGCGAGAGCCGTCATCAAATGCTTTCGGGGAAAAAGTGGAGTATCTGCTTGGATTCCATACCCTGATATCCGGAGCTCCAGTGTTGCCATCGAAGAACTCTCTAGGCACAAATTCACGTAGCTCGAATGCTACGCCGTCCTGGTCAAAATCAAACTGTTGGAAGTCATTGCCAATGCCGTGGCCAAGCTCTACGTTAATGGCAACCCAACGTTCATCTGAGTTGTTAATCACTTTTTGGATGACACGGTAAATCCGACCAATGCCAAACTCCTCGCGGAATTCAGCAAGGGCTTCGCCACCGTCTTCATTTGGATCTTTGACTCCCTTGTAGCGGATGTCTTGCATACCGACATCAAAAACCAAATCTATAGGGGTGTCAGCCTCAACGATCTCAAGAAAGTATCGTTTGGAGCTACTCTCGGGATCGCTACAGGTTTTGGGGATGATAGTCCCCGGGAAGTCTTGAGATTCACGCTCACCAGATGCCATCAGGCAATTGTTGGTTGGGAAATCGAAGTCATCCGTGACAGCTTGTATCCCGGGTCCGCGGCCACTGCCATCATCAAGTTCCCAGTAGACCTGTGCGGGGCTATTGGCATCCCAGATTCCGCCAGGTGCAGCCGCAGCAGCTTTGGCGGCGGCATCAGTGTATATGTAGGTTTTTGCCGTTGCCCCGGCAACACCATCTATGGTCAATCTGTTTACTTCATTCCACTCCGTCAGGCGTGGTACTGACACGTCTGCATAGGTGGTGGGTGTTGGTACTTGCGCAACAACGTCAGCTACTAGCAATACTGACCCTATGGCGCCTGCAATAAGCGCTTTTCTGGTAAGTGAGTTCTTCCCGCTCAGCCCTTCAGGGCTGCTAGTTCTTCGGTGCTTGTAAATCA
>NZ_BAAJMD010000021.1:0-36158 GCF_057548395.1 Halopseudomonas sp. 4NH20-0008 | reverse complement strand
AAACTTAATGACGAACTCTTGTCGGCATGCCTGTGTCTGCGCACAAGTGGCAACCCGCCGACAAGGGTTTTAGTCCATGATTTAGTTCGACCAAAATTTTTCATATCATTGATATTGATACATTTTTTAATCATATTCAGAACCATCTCTTTAACATTCAATTTTTTTAAAAAATCCGATTGGCCAGCGAATCGCTGATAAATCGGCACTCGTTTGTGATCCGTAGATCGTTGAACTGCTGGTTTTTCGGTTACCTGCTCACCTTGGATTCAAGTAATTATTTGCACGCCGTTCGTGCGGTGGCGGCCAGACGGTCGCACTCAGAGAGATGACCCATAGGGTCGCTTAGATGGGTCATGGCATATCTGATGCCATGAAGTGGTTGGGCTCTGATGCACGATCAGATTTGCAGGCTGTACTTGTATACGCGCTCAGCTCGCACGTCAGACCATGGGTCTGAAGCCGGTTCAGTATCACAAGAAGTAAGCGGTGTATGTGCTGGCAAATTGCGATTTTTACGCAATAAGACACTCGCAACAGACTATTAGTCGGCATTACCGCTGGAAGGGATGCTAAAGACGGCTGTCCAAATTCTCAGTGCTGGTTACAATGCCGGTGCACATAAAACTCCAATACCATGCAATCCATACAGGGGTTTGGGCGTGACCATTCGGTAGTGTTCAGGCATATTCGTAATGTCTTCAAAGACGGCGAAATACCTGAGCAAAGCAATATGCAAAAAATGCATATTGCTGGTTCTGACTGGAACGGGTGCGCTCTATTCGCGCCAGCGAGCGGCGCATCTACCCGCAGATCACCGATATCTTTGCCGAATGCAGCATCGGCCAATAGCTGAACCTATGCATCACCGGATGCTCATTGCTAGCCAGCTACCCACCGAAGACTGGGACGATTACATCGGCTCCGTCATGCTCGCCGACGCCATCCAGGACCGACTTCTGCACGGCGCCCATCGGCTTAACCTGAAGGGGACCCGCCATCGGCTATCGAAACATGTACAAAGCGCAGAGGGATATTGCTTACTACCTGATTGGCTATTACAACAAGCAACGACCGCATACCTTCAACTGTGGTTTATCACCGGTAGCGGCTGAAGAAAAACTTAAAATACTGTCCGGTATCAGTTGACCACTACAAGTTGAGTATCGGGTATTAAGCAGGATATTCCATACGAAGTGAAAGTCCCGACATAATTCCTAATAACAACTATCCTGACCTCAAAGCAGCACTAAGAGTAAAAAATATGCCGATTCCTCCTCAGCCATTCACGGTTCGTTGCCCTGTATGCAACTGGTCAAAGCGAATAAAACCCAAGAGCGATGCGCTCAGACTAGGTATCGATATCCTTACTGAGTGCCCCAGTTGCAGTCATGATGAACTGGAGATAGAAACAGAAAGCCAAGGCCGAACCTGGAAAGAACGGCTCTTCAAAATGCTATCTCAATAGCAAACCAACGTTTTAAACTCTCCAGAACGTAGCACGCAGGTCACGCCGGTAAGCCTGTGCTTGAAATGCGCGGGATGCCGGCACACACCCATGACACCAGGATCAAAACTAAATGCCTTGATCCTGGCTGTTAGCTTCAATCACTTCTTCAGCCAGTCGCTCATGATCCCGTATGAGAACACATACGCCAATTTTCTAGCCCTGGTTAGGCTTACGTAAATCAGTGCACGCTCCTCATTTTCACGCTGACGACGCGTGACAAGATCTGCCGCAGAATCGACGACATAATCAAGGGGCACCAAACCCTTGTTTACTGAAGCGAGAAACACAGCGTCAAACTCAAGCCCTTTGACGCGGTGCATTGTTGCCAAATTCAGTGCATCTACTGGCGTATTCGCCCCTCTACCGTCCAATATATGACAAGCCTGATCAAGGCCTTCGAGGGCGACCTTGAGACGCTCCACTTCTTTACGGGTACGTGCAATAACACAGCAGGCATCAGGTGAGAATCCCTGACTCTCAATTGCTTTGATTATGGCCTTTGCCTGTTCGTTCTCGCTGTCAAAGGAGGCCACCTCTGGTGCAGGACCATGCATTAATGAATGGTAATAGGCTTGGGAGTCCTCACCACCGTCCAGATCGTCTACCGTCACTCCTTCCAGAATACTTACAGCAAGCTTGCGTGTTTCATCTGTAGTTCTGTAGTTAATTTTCAATCGAGCACTGCGGCCACGAATGTCGATGCCACACTGACTTAATACAACTCTGTTTTTCCCGTAAATCCGCTGGTGGCCGTCACCCACAATAAATAGATCATTCGCACCCGCGGGTACCAAAGCTCGTAACAACATAAATGCCTGCGTACCCATGTCCTGTGCTTCATCGACAATAATCGAGCCTATTTTTGGTCTCATGTCGGGATTGGACTCAATGAGTGCGCGCGCATCACGATAGGCATCATCGGATTCTTTTACATGGTTAGAAGCCAAAAGATGACGATATCTCTCAAATACAGGCCATATTTCAACCCGCTGCTGCCTGTTTAGGCGTGTTCCACGTCCGATTCGCGATGCTGCCTTATACTCATCAACCTGCGTTACCGATTGGGGTTGAACGACGCGGGACCACTCTTCCTGAAAGAAAATCATACTGAGATCCAGCCCGGCAGGCTTTTCTGAGTAGGCCTCTTCCCACAGACGCTTCTCCAGTTGATTATCAACCAGCAGGCCATAGTCATAGCCTTGTTTTTTCAAGAAGTTGAGGACCCACGCATCCAGATTGACGACCTCAATTCTGGCAAGCGCTTCAGCCGAACAGATCTTGTTCAAATTCTGTTGAATATCAGCCGCGAGATTCTTGGTAAAGGTTGTAAAGAGTACCTTCCTACCTTCACCGGCTGCGTGTTCTGCCAGCCATTTGGCGCGATGCATAGCCACAACCGTCTTGCCGGTTCCAGCACCGCCCAGGACCCGAACTGAGCCGCTCTTTTTACCCTTAGCCAGTCGATTTTGGGCTGGATGTAAAAATATGCGCCACTTCTCAATCGACTGATTAAGTACCTCTCGAAGCGCCTGTTCATTCTCGGCAATGGCAAAATGTGCCTGGGATTCTGGCCTGTTCAAAGCTGCAGCAAAATCAGAGGTATCAACCGCATCAGGTATTTGAAGAACAGTCTCCTGATAGGCCTCTTCAAAACTGGCGCCAGCCATCAACATGAACAATCCATCATGGACATCTTGGGGTAATTGCTCGTTCAAACGCGCTGTTTCAAGATCTGACTCAATCCGCATAGCCCTAACCAAGGACAAAGTCTCTTGAGGCACGCCCAGCTGTAACAATTGACGATCACGCAAGGCATCAAAGAGCCCTGGTTGCGAGGAAGCAGCTTGATGTCCTTGCGGGCTTTGCACGCTCTCCTCGACCGTGAACAGCTGAATAGTACCGGTGTTGGGATTGATCTCGATTTTACGTTTGGCAGCCCAAGCATACGCATCATCATGATGGGCAACATATAAAAGCAAGTAGAGATCTTCTTTGTCCGCTGCTGCCAGGATGACGCGTACATCCTGGTTGGCTCGAATTGATCGGAGCTTGGTATCTTTGCAAGCCATCAGCTTCTCATAGTGCAAACCGCCATGCTGAGGATCCTGCTGAAATTGCATAACAGCTTTGTTGGCCTGCGTTTGCTCGTTAGGCGTGAGCTTTAATAGGCTTTCAAAATACTTTTCGGAAAAGGCTACGCTGACCATTTCAGGCTCCTGAGTCCATTTCATTGATAGTTGCGGCCAACTTGGCTACGGAATCACACACGACCCATCCCTGTGCTTCCAAATGAGGCCTGGCCGCCTGCTGATCCTCAATTTCGGGCAGCAGAAGCGCGATCTTCAATTCGATAAATAACAATTCTGCCTCACCGACAACCTCATCGAGCGATCCGGAAATGATCTCCTCCCCTACCCTGGCCTGATCAGGCCAGGTAACCGACTGCTCCGCCATCAAGAGACGCAGTGGCTCATCCAGATCAGCGAACCAACTCGGTTGTAAGGATTCTGTCGCAGGCGCACTGCTGGAATGATGGGGTGAAGGCCAAAGTAGGCCGGCAGCCGTACCTTGACTCTTTGACTCAGGTGTCCATGCATAAAAGACTGGCAAAAACTGAAGTAGATTGACTGCAGCCCAAAATCGTTGCCACTGATACCGCGCTGACTCTTCACTGCCCTTTTTCAAGTCATAACACAGCAAAACGGCCGCTTGTGTCAGATCAGCATGCTGAATCAATGATTCGCCAGCGAGGAATTCCAACCGCAAGCTAGCGGCTCCTTGTGCATCCTTGAGATCAACCGCACCCACCATGACCGGATTAGCTGGGCATAAATCCGTAAATGCAGCTGGCAAGGCTGACAGTTCCTTACTCACGCTTTCCTTGACCAGGGCGTCAGCCAAACTGGCCGCTGGCAAACACTGCAGTGCGAACAACAGGCCCTGCATTCCCAAAGAGGCCGTGTCCTGGTCTGCAAGAAAATGCATAAGAAGTTCAAATGAAGATTTATTCAAGTGCAGTGCCGGGTTAACGAAACCCGTTTGTTTAGCAAATATAGCAATTGCCTTGTGATGTTGTTCAGGTGAGGTCATACCCGCAAGTAGGGGTATGTCGAGCGCTTTGTCGCCAAGAACCTTGTTAACGTCATACCAACTCAGTGTCCAAACAACATAGCCTGCATGCATCAAAGCCTGGCGTTTGAGCATATCTTCGCTGCTTTTTGACTGGTGATAGCGGTAGCCATCCAGAAAAATGGCAACAGGCTTAAGACCACTACGAGAAGGCCAGAGTACAAAATCCGGGCGACTGGCAAACTGCACACCCTGGCTGGCACCAAGATCAACCTGGGGTTCAAGCTCGTAAGCCTGCTCACCAATAGTCAAACGGCATCCATGTTTGCCACGGACAATGTCCTGTAATACTCGCACCCTTTCCCCGCCCACACAGTCATGGCCGGAAAAGCATGCCAATGCTTCAGGAAAGCGTGCTTCAAGTTCACTATCAACCCAAGGGTTTGTGGCCAATGCGCTCAGAGACTCACTGTCCTGAACCCACTTATGCCCACCCTCAACAATATCCTTGAGCATTTCCAGAGCCAGCTCCTTACTGGTGCTTTCCATGCCATAGGCATTACGGTATTCCAGCAAGCAGCGATAACAGCCATCCATGCTGTTATGGTAACAATCACAGCCCTGCATTACCGCGTAGGCCATTGCGAATACGGACTGCATATTTTCCGCTTTACTCAACAACTCATGCAGATACCCCGTACCCCCCGGCACTGAATCGTATAGGACAATAAAATGCCGGCGTTCATCAGTCTGACCGATTGGCTCACTCTGATAGGCAACCCTCAGGTGATCGACCTTGCCACCAAATCGGCGTTTAAGACCCAACTGAAGTGCCGCAACAAATGAGTTAACCTGTTCCTCAGTGCCTCCCGTTGAGAGACGAGGCAGCAGGATTCGCAACGCTTCAGAACTGAACTGGCGATAGAGGTACAAACAGTTCTCAATCCCCAGATCATCCTGACCAGTTGCCAACTTGCGAGGTCCCTTTGAGAAACTGCAGCTTTTAAGGTGAACTGCTTCGCCCTTGCGCGGCTGTACCGACCCACATTCGCGACAGATAGGAAAGCCGTTACGTTGTAACTGTTCGCCTGCTACATCAAACATCATTGGCTCGCCTTCCCGTCGGCCAAAATTCACCTCAAGAAAGTTTGCTGTACGAATAAACTCAAACCCGAATGGCTTGTCCTTGTCATCCAGTACCCAGGTAATGCGGATATCCGCAGGCTTGAAGTCAATTAACATCTGCTTGTTGAAAAAGACCGGTTCGCGGTCGTCAGACGTATCATCCAACTGTGCGTCCTGAGCATTGGTGAAGGCATAAACCTGAGTCATGCGCAGCATTTTTGTACGCGCACTGGCATCACCCCACTGCGATGTCTGGCAGCGCGGACAAGTCTTCTCACTGAACCCGGAATCCGGTTCATCAGCCGCTGCGGAGTAGTGACAGCGCGGGCAAAAACGCCAGTCCTGAATGTTGCGCCCGCGCGCTGTTTCTACCCGGGTAATTTTGACTTTACGATTACCCGCATAAAATATCGATTCCGGCGCCAGCTCAGACAGGGCTGCTTGCGCAGGCCGCTGGTATTCATATTCTCGCTTGATAAACTCACGCTCAGCACCATCACCCGACTTTGCCTTGTCCGAACGAAAAATTACCGAGTGCAAAGTTGCACCCTCCTCCGGAAATGCATAATTGGGAAGCAAACCCTCATCAGTCAAAAAATTGAGTGTTTCGCGTTTGTTCATACGAATGCGCATGCTGCGACAGCCCGCAATCTCGCGCTCCAACTCAGCAATTTCAGCCTGAGTATGCTCATCCTGCGGGCGCTTACGCAGTGTCATTAACTGCTTTTCAAGCTCACTGATATTAGCTGCAAAACGCTTACGCTCATCCGCAACCAGCTTCAGTCGGTCAATAACGTAAAGCTCCAAACGATCGTCCTGATGCTGCGGCCCTCCAAACAAAAATTGTCGAAGCAGCTCAAGATCATCGCCACTGAGCTCAGTAGCTACATGGGTGCTGAAACCGTCCCAGATGTCCTGCATATTCTGTTTGAGAAAGCTCAACAAGGTATAAGGGAAGCGATCTTCCTGTGCTTTTTCAACGGCATCCAGTACCGGCTGCATAGTGGCAGGGACTTGATTGCTACCAGCAGAACGGTAAGTCCAACAGTCCATACTGTAAGCAAGTAGCTGGCGACGAAGGACATGTCGCGCCTTAAGGAATACAGCCGGTGGCTCAACGGGGGTATCCAGCATGCGGGCTGGATCTGCATAAAACACAAGGTCATGCGGCCTACCGCTGGCCAGAGTGAGAACAAACGAATTACCATCACGACGCCCGCCACGCCCAATGCGCTGCAGGTAGTTTGCTTGGGCAGGCGGTACAGAGCAGAGTAAAACGCTGGACAGATCGCCAATATCGATACCCATCTCCAGCGTGGGCGTAGCCGACAGCAGGTTATATTCCCAAGGTTTTTTACCCTTGATAAAGCTATCTTCAACACGAATTCTCTCGCTGGCGCTGAGCAGACCCGTATGTTCATGGGCGATAACGCGGTGGATTTCTCCACGCCGATAGAGATTACTGAACAGCGTCTCACGAACAGGCATGCACCTTTCGTAAACCTGGTCAGGATGACTTGCAGAGAGACGAGGTAACCCGATCCAACGTTCAGCCAACTCGGCGGGCACATGTAACTCTCTGTGCCCAGGGCAGTCAACCGCTTGTACCTCAGTGACAATATAAAGCTGCTCAGGATCTAGCATCCACAATTTAGACCCTGACTCAGTTATTTCAGATTTGACCAGCCCTGCGTCGCAAAGCGCATCCAACGCGGCAGCCAAAACCAACTCCAACTGCTTGCGATCCACCAACTGGTCCGGATTCAGACACGCCAACCAGTTGCCCAGCCAGGCATTACCATGCTTGGGTACGAGCGGGTCAAGACCTTCACCACCCCGTATCGCGGGGTAACGCGGCCGGGCATTGCTCGGTCCCATCGCAGGTGTAAATCCAAGCTTGTTTAGCAGATAGGCTCGGCCAGAATTCGATCGGTACAGGCTCAATGACTTAAGACCAAAAGCCCCCTGAAATACCAAATGCTGCATCAGTCCGATAAACACTGCCTGCGCCTGACCGCTGCCAATGCGATAGCCCAATTCGTTTTCAACCAACTGACACCAGGCTGCAGCAGCTTGCTGCATGGGTGCAAAAGTCCAGCTGATTGCAGCCACACCAATACGCTGCAACGAACGGCCGATCTGCGCTCGCCAGCCTAAATCCTCAAGCGCCTGCCAAAGCATGCGTTCACGAATTATCTGCAATAATGGCTTGGGATCGGTAACCAGACCAGATTGTTCAAATTGCTCAAAGTCACTGCGAAAACGTTTGTCAGGTGGCATGAACTCGCGAAGGTAATCAGGCAGAACAAGTCTGCCATTATGGCCCTGGTGTGCTAGCCAAAAAGCTTCAAACCGGTCAGGCAAAGCCAGAATCGGTAAAGGCTCAGCTTGAGCCTCCAGCATCTGAGTCAAGGCCATGCGCACATTGTTGTGCCAGGTTCTCGCCGCAAAAAAACCTGCCCGATGCGCTGCATCCTGAACAGAGTCACTGAATGTCAGCAACTTACGGTCGTCGTTATCCCGACTACTGAACAATTGGTGTATCGCTACTGCGCTCAGGCTGGCAGAACGCGCACCAAACACAACAAGCGCTGATCGCGCGTTGCAATAAGGACAGTCATGCTCATGTTGAACGCGGTTGATACCACCCTGCGTAACCTCCTTGAGCATATGTGGCCTGGTCACTCTTACCAGCGCGCTATTATCTGCCTGGCAAGCCTTGCAGTTCCCAGCATGGTTCAGCGCGGCAGTATGTCCACACTCGCCGCAGATACGAAAATGCTGCGTCCCTGGTGGATGTACGCTTGAACTATCCCAGGGGAGCAACAGGCAGGTTTCGGCATGATGCTTGAAAAAAGCATCATAGGTTTTCTGCAGATCCGCCTCGATCTGCTGATCGACCACTCCACCCTGCTCCATCCGTGTTAACCAGGCCGTACCCCTGCACTCACGGCATTGGACTAGTGGCAATCGGATCTGTTTAAGATCCTTTGGTGGTTGATCGTCAGCAAAAGACAAGAGCGGAGCGAATGGCGGTGTTTCACCCGAATCGGTCTCGGTCAGACTAAGCACCCTTGATTCGCGCAAAGTGCCCACGATACGACGCAACTCGCGCGACCAGAGCTGCAAGCGGAGCTGAACAAAAGGGCGACCAACCGAATCGCGTGCATGGGCCAATAATGACAAAAGCGCAATCAGCGCCAACTCTGAATCGGCTAAAAAGGCCCGGGAAACCTGTCCGGCCAAGAGCTTGACCAGATCACGAAAACGCGGCGTACCGCGCCCAAGCTTTAACTGACGCAGCAGATTGGCCACCTGTCCATGTCGCTTGAGCTGCTTGCCGAGAAAAATCCGACCCTCTTTGGTCGTCAAATCCAATTCCGGCTCAGTAGAAAAGTAAAGCAGGTACGCCGTATTCAGATAGTCCGTCAAACTGGAAGCCAAGGCCCTGCGAACATCATCAGGTGTTACATTGGGGTTCAGCTGCAGATAGGCGATGTTATCGAGAAACTCACTGTCAGACTCACGCTGCTCGCCGATAATCGAACTGCGTTCAAATGGGCTGGAAAATATATCGCAAGCATAGCTCAGCAAGCCCTTTATACTATCCTCACCACCCAGGGTCGCTGAGGTGCCAACGCAGATCAATTTCTCCGGAGCAAGCGAAAAGCGGGCGCGCAGGCGCCGAATCAATAGCGAAAGATCTGTTCCCTGAGCACCATCGAAAGTATGCAGCTCGTCGACTACCAAGTAGCGCAAGGTATCCGGTCCGTTATGCGCCCATAGCGTCTGATCCTTGGGACGCATCAGCAGATAATCGAGCATCTTGTAGTTCGTCAGGAGCACATCAGGTGGGTCATTGCGCAGTACTTCCTTGTCAGTTATCACCTGATCGGGCGTCATGACCTTGTTGCCTTGCGCATCCCCTCCCACAAAAAGACCAACACGCAGCCCCTTCATGGCTGGCTGACGATAAATCTCCTTGGCAAAACGCTTAGCCTGATCGGTCGCCAAGGCATTCATGGGATAAATCACTATCGCTTTTATGCCGCGGCCACCGATACGTTGGCAGTGATCCAATACAGGATAAAGAAAACACTCGGTTTTACCTGAGCCTGTGCCGGTTGCCACTAGCGTATTGGCTGCCTGACGATTCGATGCCAAACGCAGCCATGCCTGCTCCTGGTGCGCAAAAGGGGGAAATTCCGTGGCGAAGGCGGGAAAGAAATCGTTACCGGCCTGGCCTTTCAGAAAAGGCAAGCCAACTGATACATAGGGCCCCTTAATAAAGGCCTCACCATCCTGCTGCTCTTCAACAAGGCGGCGAAACTCTCCGGCGAAAGGGGCGGTTTCGGTTTCAAAACCAGTGACAATAAACTCGCGCAGAGCGGCGGCTACTTCATTTGCCAACAAACCGGGAATCATGAAACATCCTTATTCAGTATTACCTGTACATGGCAAGCTATGACCTCTGCACCTTCGGGACTGGCGCGGACGCATCAGATCATGCCAAAGGCCAACACCTGCCATCTTTCGCACCATCTCAAAGCCGATTGAGCAATAACGGCCAGGCAAGCCAGGTTGAAGTGGCAAAGGGCTCTACTCAACTCCGGAAGCCTTTAAGTGCACTCTCAAGGGTTTCAACTTTCCAACCCAGGCTGTGCAAGATGCTCGTCGCACCTGCATCAACAACCACAGCCAGTTTTGCCTTAGGCCAGGCTGCCTCCACTTCAGCAATCACGGCCCCGCTAGCATCAACTATCTCATAACCGATCACCGGCTTTACCGCACCACTGGCCTTGTAGAGACGCAACAAACCAGCAAAAGGTGGGTCAACCAACTTGAACAGATCATCCCAGGATGCGGCATCACCGAGGATGCCTTGTTCCGTCCGCAGCGATTGAAGCCGAGCCATGTCCTTTGCTTTTATGAACATGAAATCGTGCAATGGCTGCTTACGATGACAATCCGCGCATAGCGCCATGAGATTAGTATCATCATTATGACGTTTGTTGCCATCAATATGATGCGTGTGCAACAAATGCTTCCAGTCTTTCAGATCCACTGTGCATTGCTCGCACACATAACCTTTGGATGCTCTGAAACGTTCGGAGATTTGTG
This sequence comes from Halopseudomonas sp. 4NH20-0008, assembly GCF_057548395.1. NCBI lineage: Bacteria > Pseudomonadati > Pseudomonadota > Gammaproteobacteria > Pseudomonadales > Pseudomonadaceae > Halopseudomonas > Halopseudomonas sp. 4NH20-0008. The sequence goes on along the minus strand of NZ_BAAJMD010000021.1, from coordinate 25,333 downwards.
ACCAGTCACCAGCATAACCCGCCTTCCGCTCGATAAACGAAGAAGGCAAATATCGAAACAATGAACTGTTCTCGGCAAAAAAGTCCTTCAGCGTGAACGCTTGGCGAATTGCCTGCTGCTGCCTTGGCTCTGTAACGTAGCCGTGATAGTTCAGGTGTTTAAGGCAGTTAATGCAGACGTGCAGCTTTGCAATACCTTCCACTGGCTGTCGGGTAGCCTGTGAGATTCCAAATACCTCAAAATCGCCCGTAATATTCACGAGAGCACGGTATTTTTGAAACCTGTTTTTCTGCCGCATTTGCTCAAGCGTAATGCAGTCGGCAACGTGCACCCGCCTTCCGTCCTTGGCATCGATAAGAGCAGCATCAACCCGACTTCCATGATCAGGAATATACAGAACTACTTGTGCGCCATTGCTGCTAAGCAGACCGTGGGCTGTATCAATCTCATCGATCGTAACGTCAATACCGCCAGCAATAGTCAAAATCGGCGGTAAAGGGACTGCACTAGTAATATCCAGCGAAAACTCGGTTTCTGTCGCCCCCATCTTGCGCACTTGAGCCCACAATGATTCGAGCGGGAAGTGAAGCTTCAATCTGCTAACTCCAGAATCTGCTTGATCCTAATGTCAGCATTGGAGATGACACGAAAGGTCACTCGCCTGCTGCGGTCATAATCTTCCTGCTTGCCATCAGTAACCGGAAGACCTGAGCTGTCTACGGTCTTTGCTGATGAAAATCCCACCGCAGCAATATTGGCCTTGATCCAATCCTGTTGCCCAGCAATCGCATCCAATCCATAGACATATTCGAGCACACTTCGTGTCCGCCCCTGGGACAACTCCATATTCAGAAAGTAAGACTCAGAAGGGCTGGTGGTTTGATTCCATACACTACTGGTATGCCCTTCAATACGCACCTCATTGATACCACCTCTGAACTGTTCAAGGACCGCCAGATATCGCGGAAAGAAGTCAGCTAATAGATCTCGATACGCAGGGCTTAGCTCAATCCGACCTTGTTGGAACAAAACATCCGGCGAGTTGAACGTGAAGGTCAAGGTTTCCTTGTCTACCTCCGCGTTCCACTTGGCAAGATCACTGGCGAACTCGTCAGTAAGGGCATTGTAGATACCCACTTGAGTTTCTTGATACGCAACCGCTACTTCTTTGATACGGTCGCGCTCAATCAATGCATTTCTCATCAAAGCAATTGCGATGAAAAGAAAAACAACCATCAACCCTGCCATAAGATCAGAAACAGACAGCCAGTGGTTTTCCTCCTGTTCAGAGGCCCTTGGCTTGAATATGTCAGCCATAGCAGTTCCTTATTGGAGTTTTGTACGCAAAACCTGGTCCATCTGACTCACAAGCTTCTGATAGTCATCAGTAAATTTCCCCGTGATCGATACCAGCGCCTTGCCCATTTGCTCCATACTCCGGTTGATCTCAGTTTGCAGTGCCTGATCCAAAATGTTGACGCTACCCTCAACAGATTCAGCACTCTTGCGCATAGCCTCCTCCATCGACTGCTTAAGGCCTGCAATCAACCCTTGAACCTGAGCAGCTTGTTGGTCTGCCATCTGTTCAAGGCTGCCAGTTAACTGGTTGCGCATAGATTCAAGCCCTTTCTCAAATGAATCCCTGCTGCGAGCGGCCTCTTCAACCACGGCCTTACCTGAATCTCTGAGCGCAGTACCAATAGACTGGCTTTGCTCATTCATTTCAGCAGCCATCGTTCGGAAATTGCCTGAAAGCTCTACGGTCATATCACTGAGCAACTGGCTGGTTTCTTGTGAGCCCTTGGAAATAGCATCAGAGGTAGTTTGCAGTGACGCATTGACCTGTCTTGCACTGTCAGTAAACTCGCTCACCCCTTGAGAAATAACTTCTTGGAAAGCCTTGTTAGACGTATTGATACCTTCAACCAATTGCTGGGAGGCTTGCTGTACGCCCTCAACCGTCATCTCTATTTGTTTGCGAATTTCAGGAACAGCCTCAACCGCACGATCACGCACATCTTTAAAAGCATCCAGATGACGACCCAGCTCTTTAATCTGGTGCTGGTTCACCGTCATGATTGCCCCGAGCTTTGTCATGGACTCAGGTATCTGATTGGTATGCTCGTGAATACTGGCAACCGCTGTTTCAGTAGCCGTGATAGCAGCTACGCCCTGAGCATACTGCTGTCCCATTTCATCAAGCTGCGTTTTGTACATATCCTGCCACTCAACCAGCTTGCCAACTGCAGCATTGAGCTCCTTGAAGTTCTCACCAAACTGTTCGGTCAGATTCGTGTTGAAGTCAGTAATGACCTGGCGCAGCGCATCAATCACCGCCTCGGTGGCTGACTTGGACATCATGTCTGCAAACTCCTGCAGCTTGATCCAGAGCTTTTCCTGAAATTCACCAAACTCCTTACGGGACTGTTTTTCAGCATCGTTTACATCGGAGCGCAGTAATTTCATTTGCCCGGTGAGGCTGGATTCATCGCCGCTGCCTATGGCTCGATTAAGCGTTGAAATACCATCGCGCTGCTCACGCATAACGGTATATAGCTCTGCAACACCAATCTGATCTTCATCAAGCTCCTCACCGGCGTTGCTAACCAAAATGCCAACAGAGACTATAACCTTGTAGACAATCGACAGTAGCATGCCCACAAGACTGGTCAGAAAAGCCGTTTTCATGCCACTAAGCAAACCACCAATGCTGGCATCAATGTCATCCACATCAAAGGCCAACAAACCCGCAACAATACCGAAAAAGGTCCCCAGGATACCCAGGGTAGTCAGCAAGGTAGGTGCGTACTGAGTGAATGCATGATGCTTGTCGCTGCGCTTCCATATGCAAGCAAAAAGAAAAACGATCACCAACAAACCAATGAAGCCATCCGTAACCAGTCCCACATCCAAAGCAGCTACGGTATTCTCAAGCGGCGACGACAACATAGAAACTCCATTTAAACAACACGATAAAATGTTCTATCTGCTTCATATCCAGATGAAAGGGCTCTTCCTGAGCTTTGCAGTATTATGACTACCCGGTAACTCCATCATAAGCCTAAAAAAGGCTATTGGTTGGCGAGCTCCTGAATGTCGTGGCACCCCGCTCGAAAGAGCAAATACATTCAATAAAATTCTGTTGCGACTCCAGAGCTTTATGCAAAATTCCTCGCCCCTCAAGTGCAACATAAAGAGCAACCGAATAAGCCTGACAGTTGATGGACTTTTTTGGATTGAACTCAATGTCGGTAAAAGCCTGATAACCTGCCAATTGCAACGCAAGCTCCGGCTGGTTTCCTAAGATATTGAGATATAGCCAATCGTAGAATGCCGTCGGCGGCTCGAGTGGCCAGTCGATGCCAGAAGAAAAAAACTTGAGCAACTGCCCCGAGTCTCTTAACCGAGGATCGCGTTTGGCATCGCCAGGCGACATTGACCGGATATCAAGATATGGACCTCCATTGCTGAAGACCTTGGCAGACTGAAAAAGAACTTCAAGCGGGTATTTTCGCCCGCTGTTGCCAGCGGTATACATAAGATTGAAAGCGCTTAAAGCAACGCCCAAAGGAGCCTGGGACTTTGTTGAGACTTCAAGTATCTGCTGTAATCCCAAAGCTGTTTTTGCGGCTTGATGCAGGCTGGCAACAGACCTTTTTTTCTGTGACGCAGCCATGCCAGGGTACCACTCAAAGTTGACCATTTCGGTCTCAACTAGACGCTCACCCTCCGTGCGTGGCAGAAAAATTGGCCGCTCAGCCATTATTCTCTCCTTTTTTAGCCGGCATGCTGCTTTCCAAAGCCCGGCAACTGAGTTACGCGATGATGCTTTTGCCAGAAAGCCCAATCTCTTCTTTGCTTGAACAATGCATCATTGATCTGCCCATTGATTCCCCTTGCATGCAGCCACTGCTTGGCTTGAAGGCTATCAACGTAAACATCCAAGATAAATTCTGGCTGCAAAATGCTATCACACAACGCTTCCGCCTGCGGATCTGTTGTCTCATTGGCTGCAAGACCCAGCCTCTGCCTGACCCCCTCCAATTGAAAAAGGTTTTCAGCGCCATCAAGGCCTGCTAGTGCAGTCACACCCGGAGCTGCAGCATTAGTCGGTGTGAACTGAAAATACAGTCGAGTCAACACATCCGGAGAAAATCTGATAACAGCCCAGTCACCTGCCAAGCTTTGCCGCTTATTGAAAAACATTCGATAATTCGGCGAGGTGATAGACAAACAACTGAACTGTGGCATGGCATCATGGCGCTGGCTGTCGCTGAATGCAGCCCCCAGCGCAATGCGCAAAACCTCCAGTTCAAGGTGCTCTCGAGGAATAAGCCCATACTTCATGATGTGGGGTACATTTTTCAAGGCGGTAAAGTGCACCAGGCTATCTATTTTTCTGGTCGCTAACCAGGGCTCGAGCGCTTGCGCCTCTTTCTTGCCACAAGGCCGAATCATTGCACGACAAAGACTGGCCGCTACTTGCTCCGGTGCAGTTCCAGCGCGATTGAAGGCCGTCAGAATAAACCGCTTGAGCGCGCTATGAAAAGCCAGAATCATAGCTTTGACCTCGCCTCAAGCGCCTGCAACGCACCCAATACATCCCGTTCCAGATAACTCGTCTTTACCAAAAGACCAGCGCAAAACAGACCAAGGGAATAAATCGCAAAAAACCAAAGAAAGGGAACTGTAATGGGGTCAAATGCAGGCTCGAACCAGCGAGCAGGATACTTGAGCCACCGCAAGAAAAGGCGTTCCCAGCGTGGCGGCAAATAAGCTGAAAGCATTACATAAACCTGATTATCGAGCTCTATCACCGCAAGCTGGGCGCCAGGCTCAAAACGACGGTTATCATTGGTGAAAACCTTCTCTTCCTCAGTGAATACCTCAACTATTAATCTGTTATCCAGAGAAGCGAACATACCTGACAGTTGGTCTGCAGAAAGGCGATCCAAATCAGTAAAGTTGCTTGCCAACAACAGATCGCGCACCAGCACAGCTTGATTCTCAGCGACCCGAGCAATAGTGCCGTGCCAGTAACGATCATGGCTATACCATTTTCCGTAGGCAAAAACTGTCAGCATTGCCAGACAGGCCGCCAGCAAGATCAGCCCCAGAAAGACCAGGGTTCTTGTCATGCTGGACTGTCTTGTAAAAGCTGTTTTGAAGCTAAGCGTGCCTGAGCATTAAAAATATCTTGCTGAGCGGCAACCCAAGCTGCAAAAACGACCTGCATTTGTTCAACCTGGTCAAGCGCGTAACCTTTGTTACGCAGTTGCAATATTGCGATCCAGACGCGCGGCTTGAAAACCAGGCGAATAAAAAAACCAACACGACGAACTTTATTTACAGGCATAGCGACTCGCCCTGCATAGACACCGTTCCAGAGCCAGATTTTGAGTTCCCCGTTACCTTGATCCTGATTAAACAACGCAATCATCTTGTCCGGCGCAAGATAAAGCTGCCATTCAGCAAGCCCACGTGGCTGATCCAGGGTCCCGTAGGCAAGGTTATCACCCGTAGGCGAGAACACCTGCACAGAGCCCACCACTTTTCCAACAACAAAACTGCCTACCAGTCGCTGCTGACCGCTCTCATACCAACGCTCATACTTACCACTCAAGACTCCGTCAAACAGCTCCATCCGCGCAGATAGCACTCCTGAACTGTAGAATGATTCTGCAATCTTGGTCCGCAGGGGTTGCAGCGCAACTATACGTTCTTGCGTTTGAGCAACCAGCAGCTGCAAATCACTCACCTCAACTTGGTGTGAGGAGTTGTCCCCCAGTAACTGAATGTGCGCATTGCAAGAAAGGATCAGGCGCTCCAGGTGCCTTATTTCGTCGATTGGTAACTTGAAGCCCTGATTCTGACCTGACTTCTCCAACGCTTGAACGGCTTTACGACCCTCATCAATACTCCAACGCCTGATTTTCGCCTCCATTGACAGAAGCTTTTGCAGGATGTCGGCGGCCTGCCTCTCCCCAACAAGGCCAAGGATCTCTTTACAAGAAGCGACGATCGCTTGCTGGTTTTCCGCTTTTTGCTTGGTGGTCAACTTGTCACAGAAAGGCGGTTCAAGCTGCTCTTCGTGAAGCTTGATACCCACTTTCAAGTGCATCACCTTGGCAGTGCGTTCCAGCTCCTTGGAGGCTTGCAGTAATAACCCAGAACTTGTGCTAAGTATGCGGCCAGTGCTAGATAAAAAGGCCTTAAGGTTGCCAAAAAAACCCATTATGATGCTCCGTGTAAGGTCTAACTGAATCGCATCCAGTTCACTCTGCAATTCTTTTCCACTGCCAGACCATAATAGGCAACAGTATTTGGTTGAGTTTTCTGAGGCCCCTATATAACAGGTATTGAAACCCCGACTTACCCACCGCATTTAAGCATCACAGCACTTTAGAATCCGATGTTATTGTCGACATCTAACTCTGTGATAGCGTGCTGGACAGCCCCACGGAATGCATCATGTAGTCTTTGAGATTCTTTAAGCCAGCCTTCGGGTAGCGCTGCATCTACATTGACTCGAGTCTCTTTCAAAGCTGCATGAGGTTTTTTGCCTCCCCACCAAGTCCAATTAGTGAACTTGCCCTCCCTATTTTCAGGTACCAATTCCTCCTTCATGAAACGCGAGCCTAGGCTTCGTGTGAGCTTGTTGAGAGAGACCTGCATTCGATCATAGAGCTCTTGCCCGCCAGATTCTAAACAATCCAAGTGAAGGCCATTGATTGCAGCCTTTTGTGCATGGAGTGCTGAAATGTCTGACTGTATGGCTTCTTGGTACATGCCAAACACTTCAGCCAGACGCTTTTCTAGATGTACGTGAATATCCCCGCTACGGTTAATGAGGGTGAAATACTCAAGCAGAGGCACCTTTCTAAAAGCGATCTCTTCTCTCATTGTGGAGCTATAGGCACTTATACCGGAGATATGGATACCCTCCTCATCGAGGCGATCCTGTATTTCGTCAAGAATGTCCTCGATATCTTCTGAAGACTTAAGGTCTGCCTTGGTGAGTACAACATAGACTGAGCGATCATCAACACCAATCTGCTGAATGAATCCTAGATCTGAGTCCGGAACAGTGCCATTGGAGTCAAGCCCGATGAGCCAGACTATAGAATTCGCTTGCTGGGAGAACTGAACAGCTGTGCGTCTATCCCCTTGACTGTGCTCGGCGGCTGTTGACGGTGGATTATAGCCCGGCGTGTCGATAAAGCAGATATTGCTGAAGCATTCAGATTTCATGGATACACCAACGCACATAAAAGGCATCAGGCTTTTGAGGTCGAAGCTAAATGAGTTAATGAAGGCGTGAGATATGTTTTTATAGAAATCGACGTCAAGCTCGATGTGCCCCCCGTTCGCAGAGTAGCCACGGATTGAGCGCTTTTCGGTAGCAATTACATAGCTCGGAATGGCTGTCACTGGCTGCATGCCTACGGCTAAGCGAATATGGGAGTCACCGATAAAGCTGTTGATGAACTCTGACTTACCGCTGCTAAAACCACCGACGATACCGACGATGGTTCGCTCGCGCACTTCAGGAAAACTCACCAGTAATGCCAGCTCCTGTTCAATCGACTGCAGCATGGTCAGCGCTTTAGCTTCGGCGGCAAGGGATGACTCAACTTCGGCAAAAGCCATGTAGTCGTTAGCTAGAAGTTCCCGGAATTTGGCGAGTCCGGCACTGTACTGAGGTCGGGTAGCTAGCAATCGTGAAATGAGCTGGAAGCGGGTCCAGGTATCACCATGACTTTGCTCAAGTGCTTTGAAGTTTTCTGTTAGTTCTGCATGAGCTTGTTGTTGCTTAGTAAGACCCTGTTGCAATAACGTGTTGGTTTCGTTACTTGCCATTAGCTCGGCGCGAGCGATTTCCATTTTTTGCTCAAGCTCACAGACAGTTTCCTGCAGTTCGTTGCGCACCCGGGTCAGTTGTGTATGGCGCGCCGACAGTTCTTCAAATTTGGAGGTGGCTCTTTCTTGCTCTTGCTGGCGCATGATTTCAGATTTTTCAAGCAAGTGCTGTACCTCAAGCATCGCTTGTTTGTTGTGTTCGAGCTCAGCGATAGCCTTGGCCAGTAGCTCTCCCTGTTGAGAGTGGGCTTGGGTCAGCACCTCCAATCGCGCTAGGGTTTCCCGGTGCGCTCGAATCACAGCATCATGGCGCGCATCAGCTGAATGCAGTGCGTCTGAGATACTGTCGCGCAACGTTTTGCGTCTCCAGACGAAGAAGCGACTGAGCTTGTCCAGCTGTTCCAGTGTTGTCGAAGAAAACAAGTCTGTAATCATAGAGATTCCAAGTCCTTGGCCATGCGTTGCAGTCGATCAAGGGTTAGGAGGGTATTCTCAACTTGCTCCTCAAGTTGATTTATGCGCTCCTGCATATCTTGGAAATAGGCGTTGCCATAGGACGAGGGCAATGCTGTTTTGACGTCATCGATTAAATGGCGAATTTGCTTTTTAGCATCTCCCTTGAAGCTATCCAGACAGTCCTTTGCTTCATCTAGATAATCGTATGCTTCTTTATTGAGCAGGTGAGCTCCTGTTCGTGTTAGCTTGTCCAGTCTTTGGATATCCAGTTCGAAATTTGGAAGCTTAAAATTGGAAACAAGGCCTTGATTGGTTCGTATAATCAGCGCAGGGTCAACATTGTCTTCAAGGTGAAGCCTAGCTACCCTTGTCGACTCTTCCATAAGATGTTGGCGAAATTCAACGGTTAAGCTCTCAGTGGTATTCTTGAGATTTTGCACTACCTCCTCTGCGAATGCCTCAAGTTCGTTATAGACCTTGCGCCAAAACAACTTGAACTCCTTATGGGTGATGGTTTCTTTACCGCCTCCCCACCCCCAGTTAGCAAACCTGGCTGCTGCACTATCGCGTATTACTTCCTGCCTCCTGTTAGATTCAGTGCCTGCGGACTCAAAAGCTGTGCCAGTGCCGCCGTAGGCAGAATCCAGCTCCTTGGAGAGCTTTTTCTTCAATTTCTCCTGGAACTCGCCGATACACTTGGCAAGCATTTCATCTAGATTGTGGGTGGCTACTGTCATCAAGCCATCCAGCTTTCTACGCTGAGCTTTCAGATCTTCAATATCAGCGTTTTTAATTTCGTGATACTTGGCTTGAGTGAAGGCCAGCAAGTCAGAGCAAAAGGCCTCAAGTGCGGCAGATTTGGCACGTATCAGCTCTTCACGGCGCTTCTGGATTATCCGGTCTTTCTCTGCTCGCACTTTTTCCAGCACGTCTCGTAATGTCGCGGTGTTGGCCAGCAGGTCGAGATTGGTACAGCAAAGTTCTGGATGGTCGGGTGTGAAGAAGTCTGGATAGAAAGACTGTAAGTTTTCCCAGGCCTTGCGCTCGCCACTGTCCCAGCCGTGCTGCTGATCGAAGCGGACTGACAGACTGTGACACATGCCGGAGGTATGCAGTACTTTGCCGGCACCATCCTGGATAAGACCATCAAAGATTCCACCAATTTCCGGCTGCTGAACCTTTAAGCGCTTGAGTGTATCGATCATGTGTGCACTGAGGGTTGCGGTTATTTTGTCCAAAGCACCATGCAGGGTAGATTGGCGGATGTCACTGCCATACAACTGATTGTCGACTTGGCTTGCGATCAGAACCAGCTCCTGCACACCCTCTTTCTGGGTGATGCGGCTCATCATCTCGATGTCTTGTTCGCTTAAAAACTGACCAGCAGGGCTTACGATAAACACTACATCACAATCCTTGAGCAGCACTGTGGTGCGCTCCTCGCGCGACTGTACTGGGTCGTTCAGGCCGGGTGTGTCGATGATCCGGATGTTTTGCAGCGATTCCAGAGGCAGAAAAATATCGACGCTCTTTGTCAGGGGCATGTAAGTACCACCGCTTGCGACGTATTCATGTAGCTGCTTGGCCAACGAAGCTGCATCCACCGCCTCTAGTTGCCCCAGGCTCTCAAGGGAACTTGGAGTAAGGTTGCATTTGCAAATGCTCTGCCATTGGTCATAGGCAGCCACCAGCGCGTGCTCACCCTGCAAGGCACGACGGGCTTTATTTTTGACGTCACCCCAGAACTGATCATCTTCAACCATCTGACCGCTACGCTTGCGACGTTGGCGCAAAGAGTCAGCGGCTCGGTATTCTTCTTCTTTTAGACGCTGTTCGTAACGGTCAGCATTTTGCTTGATATTGGCCTGATCCACGGCATCGTAAAACTGAACTTTAGCGGCAAAGGTCTCGCCGTAAGTTAAGGTCGTCAGGGCTGCCGTCATAGGTGTGGCTGCTCGCGGCAGAATTACGTCTCCATCGAACACCAGGGCATTCAAAAGCGATGACTTGCCGGCCTTCACCCGGCCTACAACGCCTACTTGAAGTAGGCGGTTTTCTTCTTCCAGCAAGCTGAACGACCGTGCAAGATCGTCGGTTGGGTCGATAGCATGCTTGCGCACCCAATGAGCAATGTCTTTTTCCAATTCTGGACTGTACCGCTCCATCCATTGATGGAGGCGCTGGTTCCGCTCTATTACCTCTTGTGCTTTCATACATGTGCCTCATACAGAGTTTCGGAGGCAAGCTTTTGTAGCGTTTCTCTGACCTGAGTCAGATGCGCAATCTGTTGCTCTGCGGCCAAGGCATTCTGCTGGCGATTGCTCGTCACCTCATCGATCATCTTTTGTTTCTCGCTGATCTCTCGCTCAAATTCGCCGCTTACCTGAGTCACTAAAGCGTCTAATTGCTCGCTGAGCAAGGCCGGCAGGCTGTCCCGCAATTTCCGTTTCACGGAAGGGATGACCTCTGTGATTATTTTCTGGCGCAACTGCTCGCGTTGGCGACCTTCGTTGATGAACGCCAAGATGTTCGGCAGAAAGATGATAGCCAGTTCGATTAGCGGATTAACCACTGAAGTGGTAACAGCCAGCACCGTGGCCAAGCCCTGATAAGTCACCTTTGGTAAGGGCTGACCCTCTTTCCAGTCGCTCTCCTTTTTCAGGCGCTCCAGTTCTTGAGCGTTACGCTCGGCTAGCGAGCCGCTCCAGTGGCCTAGGGTTTCACCGGTTTGCTGCAGGCTACGGTTGATTCGGTCGGTGAGTTGACCGAGCCAATTCTGTTCGTTGTTGAACTGGCCCATGCTATTGCCCAGATCACCTACTACTTGGGCAAAATCAGTCACCACCGAACGGCTGAGGACCTCCATCTTATCCTTGACGGTGCGGGTCATCGAGCTGCGAACCACCTCGGAAACGATCCGTGAAAAAGCTTCCTGATTGCCGGCCAGGCCTGCACTTACCAGCTCCGATTCGGAATTTTCTAACTCGCGTCCCACCGTTTTCAAACAGCTCTCCACGGTGCGGTCCAGTTGCTGGTCGCGGAGATCCTCAAGCAGATCGTCGCGCTTGCGTTCGATCTGATGAATACCCTTGGCTAGTTCACTCAACACATGCTTGTTTTCAGCTTGATCTTTCTTCAATGTGTTCAGGGCGAGGTTAATCTGGCTCAGTAGTGAGTGTGTCAGGTCTTTTAACCTATCCTCGAACACCAGCCGCAAGATTTGCTCGGGATGGAGGCGGGTCAGCACTTCCTTGAGACGGGGCTCACCGTCAAAACCAACCGTGATCACTGGGCGTGAGTTAACGAAGTTACAGCGGATCTGCTGATCAACCTGATCAGCTACGGTTTGCACGTCTTCATCGGAGCGTAGGTTGGCCTTGTTCAGCAGAAACGTGAAATCACGGCCATAGGTCTGCATGTCATCTAATTGGCGTAACATCGACTGGGTGATGTTGCCGTCCTCGACGCTAGTTACCACGATAAAATGCACGCCCCGTGGCAAGTAATAGGCGATGGCTTTGTTATGGTTGGCCAGTGAAGAGCCGAAGCCCGGCATGTCCACCAACACCAGAGAAGGAAATGCCTTGAGTTGTGGGTTGTTCAGGTACAGCTGCACATGGGTGAACTCATTGGCACGGCTCTTCAAGGTGCTCAAAGCATTGACGCTAAAGCGCTCGCTGCTGCCATCCGGGCGGAGGGCCAACAGGTGAGGGTCGTTGCTGTAACGAAGTTCAGTGGCCAGCTCTGTTTCAGGAGTAAGGCCAACGCCAAGCACGTCTTCGCCCATAAACGCGTTAAGCAAACTGCTCTTGCCGGCGCTGTAAGCACCTATTACTGGAATCAGCAGCTCGGTGTGGCGCACGTCTTCGTTTAACTGCCTTAACTCATCGACTGGCAGGGGCGTCTCCACAATCAGCCGCTCCACAGTGTCTAGATAGTTCAGATAGCTGTCTTGAATTTTCAGCATACGAGTCGCTCCTTGTAATGTCCCAGCGGCATTTGCACACTCAAACCGCTAATTGTTGATGTACCTTGCTGAGTGCTTTTCCCTTAATGAGTGTCCAGTCTGTCTAAGATTTTATGACATGCTCTTTGCTTTACTTGATGTTCACCGCGCAAGCCCTGCAAGTGTGCCAGCCTATTGTTCAAACCCTTTGTCTCTTCACTGTAGAAATTATTGAAGTGTTAGGAGTCAGAGTCTGCGACCAACAACGCTTCACCTGCCAACTCGCTACACTGCTTGCATCATTTCCATGAAAAGTTTCAGGTCAGTAGGCCAAGACCGTCCTTAAAGTTCCTGACGCTGATGCAGCTTCCAGTTCCGATTGTCATCACGCTTAAGCGTATAACGTACAGGCTGACTGGGGCAGCAATTGGCGTCGTCGGGTCCATGCTCAAGAGCTTCCAGGACGATTACATCGCTGGTATTGGCCACTACACCTCTAAATGAACGGCTATAAAATTCGAATTCTGCGGGGGGAGATGAGTGCCATGGATCAACATAATAGGTGTTACCTGCACCCACTTTCACAATCGCCAACTGAACACCCCTCGTGCCCGAACCACCGGCGCATGTGACGTCCCCACTCCAAATGACACCAAATTCTGACTGTTCGCGAGCGTAATAGTCTGTCCATGGCTCCAAGGTAATGAATTCCCAAATGCCGTACTCGTCATCAGTACAGGAAATTGCATGGGCATAGTTTTTCACAACGGCGATAGCCTGCTCCCTAATTTCGGCCTCACTGGGCACTTCCGGATCATTGGCCATAGCCGAAAATGGCAACATGACAGCAGCGACTAGTAGCGAAATACTTTTATTCATTATTGCTTTCCTTTTCCTGTTCGCGGGGTGCATATACTTTTCCACATCCCCCTTAATTTCTTTTATGGCCGGGCTTATAACTAATATTTACTATCTCTCAGCGAGGAATCTCACCCTTCCCCCCACATCGGCATTGCTTTGATACTTCGCCATGCTGCAAAGAAAACTGGCACTGATAGCAATGCAATAAGAGCGTAGTACCAATTGGCTTTCGTGCGCTCGACTTCCTTTGATGAAAAGGGAAGCCAGCTTTCGGTTACGACCGTTTCAGACGTCGGAAGGGCATGAGGTAAAAACATTCCGACGAATATCAGGATGAAGCCGATCATGACCAGGGCTTCGTTTCTCCAGCCCATGAAGTTACGACCCTTGGTGGCCAAGGCGTAATTGAAGGTAATCAGCGCGACGATATAGGCGAACAGGATGGTCAGGGTCCTGGCCAAGCTGGGCGGTACCAGCTTACCCAGTTCCTCGTTCTGGATTACCACTATGGCGGCAAACAGAATCATGCAGGCGAACGCGAGCAGGGATAGCATCCGCAATACGAAGCCCGACGTTTTTGTATTGTGCAGGCTCATCCTTTGCCCCGCTGCTGGTGCTCTGCCTTCTTGATTTTTATCCATGCCTTTACGACTTCTCTGAGTAGCATAAACAAGCAGAACAGCAACAAAAGCGGCCAGAGGGTTAATGCGGTTTCACCCATCTGTTGGAGCATGCTGGTAAAAGTGAACCCTGTCACGACTACAAGACCAGCTAATGCCAGGATGCCCTGCCAACGGCGCAAAGCCATTCCAAGCGCACGCCCTGTCAGAAGCACTATTGGCAAAATGGGTAATGCCATATCACTGCCCCTCCTTTAATGTGGTCATGAATATTGCCCACGCCACCCGGTAATCCTCTTCCCGGTCGGGTTTGAAGAAGGGGGCTTGGTATTCCACGGTGCGCTCGATTGGGCCGCCGGGCAGGGTGTCGTCCATATAGGTTTTGCTGACGGTACCTTGTTGTAGATGCTGTATATCTTCCCAGCCTAGTGCGACGCTTTGTGTCGCTTGGGCGCAGCCGCTGATGCTGTAATGCGTACCGTCGGCCAGGTCGCTGTTGCGGGCCTTGCGGGGCAGGCCTACGCCGACCAGGCCTTTGCTGGGGGTGAAGACGATGCGGCCGGTTTGGTCGTACCAGGTGTCGGCTTCGTATTGGCGCATGACGGGGAACTGGACGCGATAGATGGTGAGCAGCTCTTCCAGCGTGAGGCCGAGGGCCTGGGCGACGAGAACGTCGATTTCTACCAGGGCCTGGCGGCGGGCGTAGTCGCTGCGCAGGGCGTTATTGCGTTGGCACTCGGGGGTGAGGTCGGCGAAGAAGTCCTGCGGCAGCGCGGCGATGGGTTCGCGGGTGGCCCAGCGCTGTTGGCGGAAGTTGTCTTGCCAGTTGGATTGCCAGAGATCGGCGTAGTGGTTGGTGATGCTCACCAATGCCAGCGCACGAACATGCAACGCATTACGTACCCGGTCGTCCGTTAGCACCGGCAACTGGTTAATCAGTGAGGTGTTCGCATGCCCCATGCCGGTGCTTTTCACGCGATAATCCAAAACCACCGATAGCGTCATACTGAAATAATCCAGCATGGTTTGCTCGGATTTGAACGCAGAGCATAGGCAAGTATTGATGTGAGCGGCGCCCTTGGGAATGATCGTGGTAGTGAGCGTCCTCTCGGACGATGGGCCGATCATTTCCCGGTTAACCAACCGATAATACTCCGTCACCTTCCGATAGAACGGCGCCGGCGGCCCCATCAACTCTTCACCACGGCTATTTACCAACGGCTGCCGCTCCCACTCCAACCAGCTTACGCGCGGGGTGCGGTCGCGGTAGGTGGCGGGGTCGCAGGCGGGGATATAGTTAGTGCGCGGCAGGTAGTCGTCCGGCAGGGTCTGCAGGTCGAGTTTGTCGTAGGCCCTGTGCGTTTCACAAACGCTCTTGGGCGTTTGGTGCAGAGGGTTACCGACGAAGAAATGGGGGCCGGAGAGTATCCATTGTTCCGGGTTTTCCGGGAACCGGGTTTCCCGCTTGATGGTGCTGTCTTTCTGGGCGTTGGTTTCGTGCCACATTTCCAGTGACAGGTACTGCCCTTTCAGATCCCCCAGCCGCCGGGGCTGGGCGGCGAATTTTTCCAGTACGCTGGTGAGCTGGCGAGCGTGCAGGGCCGGCAGCCGGGCCTCCAGCGCATCGGTGCCGGCTTCGTCGTAGAGCTGGGCAAACAAAGCTAGTTCGTTCTTGCCGACTTTGATAATGCGGTCGGGATGTCCATCAAGATTCCATTCATCGTTCTCGTTCTTTATGCCGCCGACCAATCGCTGAACCGGGTCTACATAGCAACCATCAACCGTCTGCGGCATAAACAGGTTGGCTATGTTGTCGAAGTCAACCTGCTCACGATAAGGGCCGGAAATGTTTACGCTGAACTTGTTGCGGTTGCCGATCGGAAAAAGCCCCTTCTCATTCTGATACTGGTGATGTGCACGCAGCCGGCGATAGACCTCTCGCCGGAACCCGCCACCGTTGGGATCGTCGTAAATCCCTTCTGGGTGCAGGAAGCCACTCACCCCCTGCCCGTTAACATTGGCCCAGGCACGAGGCAGGAAGCATTTGTACAGGTTGGTCTGCACGCCCTTGAGCTGCGGGTAATTCTGGGTAGCGTTCAAAAACGCTTGCGAGCCTTCCGCTTCTGCCAGCTCTGCAAACCAGGCCTGCTCCAGCTTGGTACTGCGCACAAAAGCGGCTTCACGCTCGTCAATGAGCTGTTTAGCGCTAAGTCCATGCAGCACAAAGCGTGGATTGTAGTCGCCCAGCACACCGCCTTCCTGCCATTCCACCTTGCGCCAGGGTGGGTTGCCCAGCGTGATATCAAAACCGCCGCGATTGGCAAAGATGTCGGCGAAGGCCAGTTCCCAGTGGAAGAAGCGAAAGTGTTCACCCAATTCATTGGCGATAGCAAGGGTATTGAAGAAGGGGTTCTTGAACAGTTTTTCCAGATTGAGTTCGCCGCGCTGGTTGCTGACATCGCGGGCGGCCTGGGTTTCGGCGCGCAGGCTTTGCTGGGGCTGCTCAGCCGCGAAGAGGTCCGCTACCGGTTTGGCAAACAGGTCTTCTGCTTCAGTGGTGTTTGATTGGGTGCCTGATTGAGTTCCTGTCTGGGTATCGGCCTGCGCATTACCCTCGAACAGGCCTTCCTGGGCTGGGGCGAACTCGAAGGTGCCAGCGCTGTTGAGGATGGTATTCAGGTCGAACAGCCATTTCTGCCGGTCGGGCAGTTGGTCAACCTTGTCCAGCGGCCAGAACCACAGCGCACACCAGTAGTCCATGGCCAGTTTCAGGCGGCGGTAGGGTGAGGCGATGCGGGCGTGGGTGTTGAAGATGCCGGTGCTGCGCAATTCGTCTTTTTCGTGGGTGCTGGTGTGGCGCTCTGCTACGCCCTGCTGGCCCCAGAGGGGGAAGGTGTCTTCGGTGCGGGTGCGGTGCTGGGCAAGCATGCTGGTGTGCTCGCGCCAGAGGCGGTCTACCGCCTCGCTCAGACTTTGCAGGATGCTGATTTCACCGTGTTCCAGCGGGGCGCAGAAATCCTTTTTCCAGTCCTTGATGGCTTTGAAGGCGTCGGGACGTAGCTGCTTGGCGACCTTGTCGCCGTAGTCGGCCATGCCGGGATCGGGCAGCAGGAAGTGATACACCTCCCCCTCTTTTCGGCCACCCTCGCCTGCCGGGTTCAGCAGGGTTTCCGGGCTTAACCGGCGCGGGGCCTTGTTGTACCAGAGGCCTTCTTTGGCCTGTTTTGTTAATGCACTCTTTGGGTACACCTCACGGCGGGCGCCGATCAGGCTGTTGCCGGTGAACAGTTGGTAACCAAACCAGGGGACGTTGTGGCCGCCGGACAGAGCATTGAGCCACAGGGAGACTTCCGCCAGTTCCACAGCGATGGGATTGAGGTCGACGCCGAAGACGTTGTGGTCGGCGATGTGCATTTTGACCCGCTGCAGTTCGCGCTGGTAGTCCTCATGAGGGATGCGTTGGCCCAGCTCCTGCTGTTTGCGGGTCAGGTAGGCTTCGGCCAGCTGGTTGACGGCTTCGTTCAGGAAGGCCGCGCTGCCCATGGCGGGTTCGCACACGGTTAAATTAAGAATGTCATCGGCGCTGACGTCGTCGGTCAGGCGTTCCTTGAGGGTGTATTTGACCAGGCTTTTGGTGAGCACTTCCGGGGTGTAGTAACTGGCGGACTTTTCCCGGTCGCGGCCAGCCATGCGGTAGATGAATTTGCCCTTGGGGTGGACGCGCAGGCTCTGCTTGCCGTCTACCTTGTCGTACACGCGCTCTTTGTCGTCGAACTCGTCCAGCTGGCTGGCGGTGACGAAGTAGCCGGTGTCCAGCGCGTCCGGGTTGATGTTCTGGCCCTTTGGGGCGACCTCGTACAGGTCTTCGCTGGCGAAGAAGCCGCGGTAACTGAGCAGGGCTTCATACACGGCACCGAGCTGGTTGATGCCGAGCTGGGTGTAACTGACGCGGCCGCGGCGCTTACGGCCGCTGGTTGGCCGGGTGAGCGACATGCTCTGGATCACCTGCTGCAGGGTGTCGTTGCTGAAGGTAACGCGGTTCAGTAACGGGGTTTTGGCTGGGTCAAACAGGTGGCTGTCCAGCCCTTGCAAGGTGAAGGCATTGGTGGTGCTGTTGTGCAGTTGATCGGCCTGTCGGCTGTGCTGATGGCCGTTATAAATCAGACCAAACATGCGTTGCAGGCTGTGGTGGAAGTAGTGGCCACGACGGCTTTCGTCGGTGGTCAGACGCACGCTTTCCAGATCGCGCAGGCTTTCCAGGCTGTAGCCCTGACGCCAGGTATCGTCGTTGCTGGGCAGATAGCCTAGCTCGGGGCGCGCCTCGATATAGAACAGGAAAAGAATGCGATACATGGTGCGCAGGCATTCCTTGGAGAGCTGGTCGGGATCCAGAGCATTGCTGCCGCTGAAGATACCCTCCTTGCGGTCCCGGGCCTGTTCGATGAGTTGTGCGGCGGCCTCGTTGCCTAGTAACTCGATGGCCTGACGCAGGGCGTATTTAAGGTCGTCAGAAACGGCGAAGGCATGTTTGTGGCTGTTTTCATCAAGGCTGTCGAGGCGGCACTGCCCTTCTGCTGGCGCCAGGCTTTCGCGGTGTAGCAGTACGGCGGTGGCCTTGAGGGTTTTGTCGTCACGGCGACCGAGAATCTCTTCCCAATCAAAGCGCAGCATACGGTTCTGTGACCACTTGTAGCGGTCGATGAGGATGCCCTGACGGTCGCTGAGCAACAGCACCCAGCGCGGTGGGTTGTCGTTATGAGGCGCGCTCTGGCGAAAAATGACGTCGTTAAGAATGCTGTACCAGTCGGTATTTTTCAGTTTGTCGTGGTGCGGGCCGGGGCCGAAGAACTGATTGCTGTGCAGTTTGAGCGAGAGCGGGTCTTCGCCTTCGTTATTCACATCCAGCGCGCCCAGTACCCAGAGCTGGTCGCCCAGCACGCTGAGCACGGGCAGTTCGGTGTTGGCGGCCAGGGTGCGGTTTTCCGGCTGCCAGGGAATGCCAAGGGTGAACATGAGGGCCTGGTAAAACTCGCGTTGCAGACGGATGCGTTCAACGGCGGTGCGCTCGGACTTGAGCTTGTGGCGCAGGGCAAAGTAGCTCTGGTTGAGGTTGCGTAGGGCACGGTGGGGGCTGATGAAGTCACCACCAGCCTGCTGGCCTGCTTTTAGTGCTTGGCGTGCCTGCTCTTCCCGGTTTTCCCAGTCGTTAATGGTCTCGGCAAAGTCGCCCTGGAAGACGTCAGCAAGGTAATGAGCGCTGAAAAACTCGTTATCGTTGGTCAAACCAATAAAGGTGGCAGCGGTGTCTTGTACGGCCATGGTTAGAGCTGCTCCCCGGCTTCACGGGTGAATACCGCGATGATCTGGATAAAGGGCACCGGCTCGATGGTGAGGGTATCGCGCACCCAGGTCTGGTATTGATCAAAGACCCGTTCGATACGCCCTACCCGCTCCTGCCTTTTGGCAGCCTTGAAATGTTCTGCCTGGGCCGATTGTTCAAGTTGCAGCTCAACCTGGCTTACTTGCCGTTGTTGCAGGGCCTTGAGCTGCGCCAGCTGGTTTTCGAGCTTGGCGCGGGTCTGCTCGGTGTACGCCTGCTGGCGTTGTTGCATTTCTGCCATGGCGGCATTGACCACCGGTTGGCGAAGGGCCTCCAGTTTGCTGACCGACAAGGGCAGAGCGCGGTTGGGCAGTTTGTGGTTCAGCCCAAGGTCGTTCAGCCAGTCTTGCGCGGTTTGCACACCGGTCACTGCTCCGTTACGGGTACTGATGGCGAACCATTGCCAGATCACTGGGTGGGCCTTGCGATTAGGGATCAGGCCGCTGACCAGAAAGACAGTTTCATCCGGTTGCATTGCCCGCTTGACGCTGTCGGTATCTGGCAGGGCGAGTACCGGCGCGCTGTGGCGGGCAACCTGGGCTAATAACTTGTCTTCCAGCCATTGCATGGCAGGGTGCTGCGGCCAGAGGTAGTGCAGCTTAGGCCAGGCGTTTTCATCCTGGCGGCTGCGACGGATCTCCTCTTCAAACCGCTGTTTATCTGCGGTGAGCACCAAAGTGCCATCCTGTGGACTGACTTCGCTGGGTAGAAAGCGAAAACGGTAGTCCAGGTCATCTGGTGGTGTCAGGGACAGCGTTTGGCGTTCGGTGTTGACGGTAAAGCTGACCTGTTTGCGCTCACGATTAAGGGCTTCCAGCGCTTGGCGGGCGAATTCGAAGTCACTCGGGAACAGGCTGAAGCCTTCTACTGTGTGCTGCTCAGCCTGCGCTTCGGCTAGCGGCCTGGCTGCCTCGGGGTTAAGAAACAGCGCAAGCAGGTCGTCGCCCTCGTTGCTGTCATCCGGCTGGTATTGCGCATCGAAGGTGCTGGCATCGGTACCGGATGCCATGGCGTCCATGGTCAGTGCTTCTTCGGCCTCAGCATCATGCACCTTCATGAAGGTCGCCGGGTCACCGATGTTCTTATAGGCCTGTTCGTCCTTCTCCTTGAGGATTTCCAGGATGCGCTGATCGCCACGCACCTTGGGGTTGTCACTTTGATTGATCAGGTAGGTGATGATCGGCGTTTGTTCCTGGCCGTAGCGGTCTACCCGGCCATTGCGTTGTTGAAAAACCATCAACGACCAGGGCAGGTCGAAGTGGATCAGACGATGCGACAGGTAGTGCAAGTTGATACCTTCGCTGGCCACATCGGAACACAACAGTACCCGCAGTTTGCTTTCCGGCTTGCCGAAGGCTTCGACAATGGCCTGCTGTTCGATGTCGCTCATGCCGCCATGCAGGATCTGAATGGCGTCGTCTTTCAGTTTCAGATCGTCACTCAGTTGGTTCTGTAACCAGTTGAGTGTCTCAATACGCTCGGAGAACACCACCAGACGGTCTTCGGTATTGGTTTTCTTCCAGCCAAAGTCGCTGTTATTAAGCAGCGCCAGCAGGTGCTGATATTTATTGAAGCGGCTGGCGTCGATATTACGCAGGGCCAGTAACAGGGAGCCCAGGGCCTGAACTTCTTCCTGTTCATCACGGCTGATATCGGCTTTGTCCTTGAGCTTGCTGATCCGCAGTTCAACTGACACTCGGGCTGCCGCAGGCGAGCTGAAAATCGACTTCTGTAGACCAATTCGAACGAGTTGCCCGTTGCGCTCGGCATTGTGTTCACCCCGATACGTAAAGGGCACCTCAAGCAACGCCTGATAGGCAGCCTCTTCTTCCAGACTGGCATGCAAGTAGATGTCGTTGACTACACGCTCCTTGAACTCTTGCTTAACCTGGTCGCGGATGTCTTTCTTGAACCGGCGAATGACCAGACCCTTGTCACGAAAGTCTTCCCGGGCGTAATCCTCCGGATCAGAAATGGCGGTGGGATCGAGCATGTTCATCAGGCTGGCGAAGCTTTTTGCTTTGCCGTCGTGGGGTGTAGCCGAAAGCATGATCAGCGTGTCGGAGCGGCCGGCCAGCAGCTGCGCCAGCTGGGCGCGCTGGGAACTGCTGCCACGTTCGGCAACGTTGTGCGCCTCGTCGATGACGATAATGTCCCAGTAGGCCTGTTCAAGATGGCGACGGTATTCGTTGTCCTGCTTGAGGGTGTCGATGGAGATGATGGACTTGTCGTAGTAGTAGAACGGGTTATGGTTGCCCGGTATGTGGTTGCGCACGCGCTGCAGTCCGGCTGAGTCGAGCCGAGTGAGCGGAATGGTAAAGCGGTTCCACATTTCCTTCTGGAACTGGGTCATCATGCTTTTCAAGGTCAGCACCAGAATCCGCTTGCCCCGGCCACGACGCATAAGCTCGGTCATCAAGATGCCGGCTTCGAGGGTTTTACCCAGGCCAACCGAGTCGGCAATGAGAATGCGCTGGCGGTTCTGTTTAAGGGCTTGCAGGGCTGGATCCAGCTGATAAGGAACCGGGTCCATGGCAGCTTTGTGGCCCAGATGGATTTTGTCATCTGCCGGGGTGATCTGACGTAGCTGAGTTTCGATGAACAGCCGGCTTTTTTCAAAACCAGGACTCATATCTTGTTCGAAACGGGTTTGTGCCGGGTCCAGCACACGGATGGCGTCGGCCTGCTCTTCCAGTTTGGTGAGAAAGCGGGCGCTTTTGCCATTGACCAGCTCTGACAGACCATCAACGGTAAGGATGTATCCGCCATCATCGCAGGCATCAGCCCGGCGGACGATCCATTCGCAATCGCGGATAACAACACGGGCGCCTGGGGCGTAGAGGGCTGACATAGTGCGTCCTTGAGTACTTCTGCGAGCATTAAACGGCGATGCAAGTCAGACCTGACATTCCGTGTCGCATCAATTTTTTATAGTCACTGATAGCACGATGATGCGACAGATAACCTGCAAAGGGAAGCACTCCAGAGGGGTTTGTGTGTTGCAGGAATGTAAACCGCTTGCGCTGTAAAGGCTTCCTTCCTGTGACCCCTTCCTGTGACCCGGAGTGCAGCCGAAAATCGGGGGAATACCTGGTGGCTCGTGTTTTGAATTAGGGTATCGGGAATATCCGCCCCGAACAGATAAGATACGGCGCTTATGGGTCGAGGCTCGACGCCACACCTGCTGTCATACCCCTCTTCATCTGAGACAGCCCAAAAACTCAAGTCTGGAATCAGTTAACCATTAAACCAGGGATGAATCGTTATCATCCGGAGCTATGCAAATTGCCATCACTGGCGAGGTTCTGTATCTATGTGAGCCTGCATAGAGACACGACACCATCAGGAGCGGCACATGGACGTTTTTACCCCACGTAGTACTGTTACCCCTTTGAGGATGCTATCCCTCAGCATCGCGGGGATATTGTTGACGGGTTGCCTAGGCGGAGGTGGCGGTGGCTCCAGCAGCGCTCCGCCCTCGCCGCCTGAAGTGACAGAACCCAGCGATCCGCTAATCGCGATTACAACACTGGGCGCGTTCAAGGGTTTAAGTGAAAACGGCATGCGCGTTTTCAAAGGCATCCGGTATGGTGAGGCGCAGCGCTTTTCTGCGCCGACCCTGGCAACGGCTCATGAGGGGGTGATTGAACTCGACGATTTTGCCGATGCCTGCGCGCAACCGGACACTACCTTTGGCAATGCCAGCGCAACCGAGAATTGTCTTTTCCTGAACGTGTATGCCCCCGAACAACCTGCGGACTACCCGGTGATGCTCTGGATCCACGGAGGCGCTCTGCTCGGTGGTGATGGCGGCGCAGACTGGCAGCCTGACCGTTTGGTGGACCAAGGGGTGGTTGTTGTCACAATCAATTACCGGCTTGGCAGTTTGGGCTTCCTGCCACACAGCGAGCTTGGTGATAGCAACTTTGGCTTTCAGGACCAACAACTGGCCATGCGCTGGGTGCAGGAGAACATCGATGCGTTTGGTGGCGACCCTGATAACGTCACGCTGTTTGGCGAGTCCGCTGGTGGACACAGTGTGATGAGCCACATTGTGTCACCCAGTGCTGCGGGCTTGTTTCATCGGGCGATTGTCCAAAGCGGGTCCTACAACGGCAACCAGATTCCTCTGAAGCTGGAGACTCCGGTCATTCCCGAGGATAACGGCGATCCCGCCTTTGATGGCGAAACCCGAATCGGGCAGCCGATTGCGCAGCGTGTTCGTGAAAAAAGCCCCGCATTATGTGACGAGGCTGTAGCCCTGCTTGATTGTTTGCAGGCGGTAGATCTGGACACCATTCTGACCGCGCAAACGGAAGTGCTGGCTGAGCGTCAGATTGAAAGCATATTGCCCGCCTTTGATCCCGACAGCACACTGCTGCCGAGATCAATCAACGACGGCCTGGCGTCAGGTGACTTTAACAAGGTGCCTGTATTGATCGGCAGCAACCTTGATGAAGGCGATCTATTTATGCTGATTTCATCGGCCAGTGGTTGGACCTCAGGCGTCCCGGGTACCTATCGCAATGTGATTGCCAATCTGATCAAAGAAAACAGCCAGCTGGATAGCGTCGCCATTGCAGATGCTTACCTGCAGCGAGCCCGGGATCTGATTGCCGCGGATCCGGTTCGTCAGGCTGATCTATCAACGAGATCTTTCGGCATACAGTTTGTCTATCCCTACGCTTATGCCTATTCGCTGATCGTGACCGACTGGCGATTTAACTGCCCCAACAATAGCCAATGGTCGCTGCTGCAGGATGAAGTAGATACCTATGGCTATTGGTTCTCGGACCGCGACTCAGTCAATATTTACCGTGCAATTCGCCTGGATGCGGGTGTGGATATTCCTGATGTATTCCCGCTGGGGGCGTCACACGCCTTTGAACTGCCCTATTTGCTCAACCGACAAGACAGTTTTGACCTGGGCGAACCCAGCGAGGCTCAACAAACACTATCGGAGCAGATGCTTGGCTATTGGGCGAACTTCGCCAAGTACGGCGATCCGAACAGCACCGATGGCAACACCGAAACGGCTGAGTGGCCCCGCTATAGCGAAGGCGGCAGTATCATGCGGCTGGATACACCCAATGCCTCCGCAGTGCCTGTTGCCGACTTCCGGGCGCAACATAACTGCGGTTTCTGGGAAGCGCCTCCGCTGCTTTAAGTGCTGAGACTGGCGTTCTGACCTGTGATTGGGGGTACGGTCTAACTGCACCACCAATCGCAGACGCCAGCGAAAAAGACCTGTTGTACATGAGATTATCCTTTGCACTTTGATGGCTGCCAGGCAGTTAATCTCCAGATGGGTTATGAAGACTACTTTCCAGTGAAAACCATAAGGGCATGACTGCCATTATCGGTAGTAGCAGCATGGCATTTAATCTTGCCGTCTGATCGTTGTTTTACGTTGTACGCGAATTGCTAAGGAATACCATGAGCCATCTCGAAGAGTTTAGACCGATCCTCATCAACACTGCTGTCAGCTTCACGGGTGATGAGCTGCCTGAAGAACTGCTGCTGTCGACTGAAGAGAACATCAAGACCTTTTATGCCCCATTTGACTACATAAACCGTGACGCGCGAATCACCATTTGCGGGATTACCCCTGGCCGTACTCAGGCAGTAAACGCATTGAATGAAGCTCGCCGCCAACTGAATGATGGTGCCAGTCCAGAAGAGGCAAAACGCAAAGCCAAGGAAACCGCAAGCTTCTCAGGTCCGATGCGACCTAATCTTATTGCCATGCTTGATCATATAGGCGTGCATACGCTCCTGGGTATCGATAGCTGCGCACGATTGTTCGATACCCACACGCACCTTGTGCACTACACATCAGCCTTGAGATATCCGGTGTTTATCAAGGGAGAAAACTATAGCGGAACACCCCCAATGCTTAACAAAGCCACTCTTCGTGACCAAGTTGAGCGCTATCTTGCCGAGGAAGTCAGGACTTTGGGTGAGGGCTGTATCTACGTCCCCTTGGGACCAAAGGTTGCAGAAGCTTTTGAACATTTGCAGCGAAAAGGATTGCTAAAACCAGACCAGATATTGGCTGGGCTGCCTCATCCATCTGGTGCCAATGCGGAGAGAATCAGCTATTTCATGGGTAAAAAGGCCCGTGATCAATTATCGATAAAGACCAATCCAGATTTATTGGATGCAGCGAAAAACCAGCTGACAGATAAAGTGGCCAATCTCATATCCAGA
>NZ_BAAJMD010000020.1:0-37309 GCF_057548395.1 Halopseudomonas sp. 4NH20-0008 | reverse complement strand
CGTAGCGGCTCAAAGACCCGATCAGGTGGGCTGGCTACGTCATGCTGCAATCGACAATACAACTTATTTGAGAAGGACAGTTTTATGAGTAGTGTGAGGAAAAATTATGGTTACGGAAGGAAGTTGATCTATGCCTTCCGGCAAGCGATTGGCGTGTTTTATGGTGATGGGCAGCATTTTGGTACTCAGCGCGCGCACCGACTACGGATCGTTGTTTTTGCAAGTTTTTGTACCAAGCAGGGCATTTTTGATGCTCGCGAGATCAGTCAATCGACGTTGTCTGAATACGCGGCTTATCTGAAATGTCGCATTGAAGGAAAGAGTGTCGACAGGCAGATTTCTGTGGCTTACGCGCACAATCTACTTTCGACAGTGAACACAGTCATGTTCGCTATGCGGCGTGATAATCGAATCTCGATTTCTCCACGAAAGTCCCTGCAAGCATCGCGACGATATGTGCGCACGGATTTGCCCTGTACTGATCATGCAAGAGTTAGAGCTGCAACTGAGGTGATGCTGAAAAAAGGCGACCCGCGTGGTGCTGCTGCTATTCGGCTGATGCGGGAATGGGGTATGCGTGCGCAAGAGGCTGCTTTGCAGGATCTCGGGCGTATGCATCACGAAGTTAAAAAATATGGAAAGGCTTGGATACTTGATGGGTGCAAAGGTGGCAGAAAGGACGCACGCCGCTGGCTTGATGTCACACCTGCACGAGCGGAGGCGTTGGAGTTTGCGCTCAGTGTTCAGCCCCAAGACTCAAGCTGTTTGCTCGCAAAATGTGAGAACGTTCGGATTTTCTACTCTGGCGAACTGGGCCGCTGCCGCCGAGTTTTGCAGCGTTTTGGTTTCAAAGACTTCAAAGCATTGAGAGCAGCATGTGCTGTTGACGAGTACACATTGGTTGCTGGTCTTAGGCCTATGGGACTAGTTAAGCCAAGTAGGTACCTAGATAGAAAAGCGCGTATGCACGTTGCGCGTATCCTTGGACATGCTCGTGAGCAAGTAGCAACTTGCTACGTCGGAGGTTACTGATGAATGCACAACCGATTTTCGAGCGTTTGCGTTATGCAGAAAATACTTCGTCGGTAACCATCAAGCGGACTCGGCGGCAGATACAGGCCCTCTGCGACGCCGTTGCTGACCACTTTTCTGAAGTGTCACATGCCAACCAAATTCGCTTGAAACATGTTTTTTATCTGCGTAATTCTTGGCTACACAGTCAAGGTTACAGTGAGGCAACTTGTGCCGAGTATATCCGTAGCTTGCGTTTGTTGGTTCAGCTGCTAGGGCGTGAAGAGTACTGGTTCGGTCCACTGAAAATGCGGTCTGATCCAAGAGTAGGTGGACGACCTGTGGTGGCGAAGGTGATCAGATCTAAAGGTAGGAATCGTCGGGGAGTGCTGTAAATCGGTATTAGACGAGGTTGTGGCGCAGCGAGCTGCCGCTCGTGCGCCACAATCAGGCCCCCAGCTCACAAGGGAGTCTGGTTTTCTGCTATTTGATTCATCCATTCATCGATATCCGATTCCAGCCAAGCAACGGCGCGGGCGCCGATGTGATGCTGACGTGGGAAGCTTCCCTCCGCGATACGTAGGTAGATGGTTGACCGAGCGAGTCCGGTACGGTGAATGACTGCAGGTAAGCGTAAAAAGCGCATCTTAGCTCCTTCATTAACAATTTCGGCGCTGAATGTGACTATCAAGCCAAGCATTTATCTCATCCTGTAAAAAGTACACAGGAGCTTGAGTTGAATCGCCAAGCTTGACCGGTTGAGGGAATGAAGGATCGTTCTGGCGGAGCTTGTAAAGGCCGCTCCTGGAAAGGTCCAGCTGCTGCAAAACACGAGCTTGCCTGACAAGTTGGTTATTGGGAGTAATCATTTTTGGACCTCAAGATAGTAATGGAAAACACATGATGCGAAACAATCCACTCATTTTGGTGCGTCTAATTCAGCAATTTGCTCAATTAGACGCTTTTGTGATCAATGTTTTTCCGCAAGCATGTCCAGGTGGTCTGCGTACCACTGCAACATTTTCCGACGCTGCCTCAGGTACTTCGCCTTGTCATACACACCGCGAACGCCCTCTTTAATATGCGAAAGCTGTGCCTCAACGTGATCAGAATCAAAGTCATTTTCGTTCAATAGGGTGCTGGCAATGTGCCGAAATCCATGCCCGGTTTGCTTGCCCTGATATCCCAGACGTCTAAGTGCCATCAAAAAAGCAGTGTTGCTTCGAGGCTTGGATATGTCGTTTCTACCGGGGAAAAGCCACTTATATGGACCGGTAATGCTCCTGAGCTCTTCGAGTAATGTGATGGCTTGCTTAGGCAGTGGGACAAGGTGCTCTTTGCGCTTTTTCATCCGTGCCGCCGGGATCTCCCAAAGCGAATTTTTTAAGTCAAACTCGTCCCATCTAGCCTCGCGCAGCTCGCTGGGCCGGGTAAAAAGTATTTGCAGTAGCTGTAGGCCGATGCGAACGTCTGTGGCATGTGGGTAGCTTCTGATTGCCCTTGTAAGTGCGGGCAGCTCATCGGCAGAGACATGCTGAAAGTTTACTGCATCATGGCTTTGCAAAAATTTGTGAAGTGAGGCCAGTGGGTTTACCAGTACCTTATTTTGGATAATGGCCCACTCGTAGACAGTTTGGCAGTTTGCTCGAACGCGCCCAGCTTGCTCAACGATACCCTGCTGCTCCATATGCTGGAAGCGTTGAAACCATTCCATAGCACTGATTTCATTGATTTTTCGATCTCCGAAATAAGGTAGAACATGCTTCTCGAACGCGCCAGATGACCGCTTAAAGGTACCAGACGACCACCGCGGAACCATCGTGTCCAACCACTGCTTTGCGATGTGGGCAAAAGTTAACTGTAAGTCGGACTCGGACTTTGTAAGGGATGCTTCAGCGTGGAGATTTTCACCCTGTGCAACCCGGGTTAATAGTTCACGTGCTTTTTTTCGAGCTTCTGCGCCAGTGAGCTGGTTTGCTCCTGTACCGTAAGACCCCATGCCGTACCACGTCCACTTGCCTGTTTTCTTGACTTTGAAGCGCAGTTGCCAGGATTTTTTGCCATTAGGCATGACCCTGAAATAGAGGCCTTCGCTATCGAATACGCGGTACTCTTTAAGCTCTGGCTCAAGCGTACTGAGTGTGCGATCAGCCATCGGGCGTCGATTGATATCTTTCTTCTTCATAATGTATTGCTCCGATAAAGTTAATTGACAGGCTTGCTGGGCAGAGTCGAGTTAGGAAACAACGCGCCATCAACAAGCTGCGCTAACTGTGAGCAATTAGGTGGTGCGGCAGGGTTGTGTAATTTTGTGAAACAGCGAATTAGAGCAAATTCTTTGGCATGGAAATGTGTCAGTGGTTGATTCCTGACTAAGGATCCAGTTTCTTTCTTGAAATCCAGTATCAGCGCGGCCTTAGAGGAAAATCCTGTATCCACCAGTTCAATTTTCGTGACTGGATACATGGCGGGATACAAGGTGTGGTGTTTTCTGTGTGCGAAAGGAGAAACGTGCAAAAACAAGAAAACCCCTGATTTATCGTCTAAATCAGGGGTTTCAGTGTTGTTTAGGAACGAGTGCAAGCACCCGTAAACCTGTATTTGGTGGAGCCGGGGGGATTTGAACCCCCGTCCGCCAGTCCGCCGCTATCGGTTCTACATGCTTAGCCATCTCTATTTAGTTAACTCCTCACCGCCCGAGTGGCAGGGTGTTTGGAGCGAGCTGTATGAGTTTTAGCCGTTACGTCTACAGCGAACTTGGCGGCGATCCTGTTCTATATGACAGCCAGATCTTCGGGTTTACAGGCATCCCCTAGAGGCTGCTAGCCGGCTTAAGCGGCTAGGGCGTAGTTGTCGTCGTTGGCAACTATAAGTTTGCAGCAGCGAATTTACGAGTTCTGCTACCAGCTCGGCATGCCCCTCAAGTTTTGTAACCGTCGTCGAATCCAAATCGGCCCCAAAACCATGATGGTCAATGGTACAGACAGGATTGTACGTGAAAGGTTCAGTGGTTGATAGGCGCAGTTGCAGGCCAAGGGGTGTTTGCCGGGCAAAAAAATACCCCGCAGGGCGGGGTATAAGACTTGCTTTGCTTGGTCATAAACCGGACTGGTGGAGCGGACCAATCCTGCTATGTAACTGTGACTAGAGCGATTGCACTAAAGTTCAGGCCGTAATTAAAAAAAGATTGGAAAACGACAAAAAAAGATCAGCGATGGTTATCGCGAACCACGCGGGCCTTTTCCCGAACCCAGTCGCGCTCTTTCTCTACCTGGCGTTTGTCGAAGTCTTTCTTGCCGCGTACCAGGGCAATTTCGCATTTGACCAGATGGCCTTTCCAGTACAGCGCCATGGGTACGCAACTGAAGCCTTTCTGCTGAACAGCGGCAATGATCTTGTCGAGTTCTCGGGCCTTGAGCAGTAGCTTGCGGGTACGGGTCGGGTCGGCGATTACATGGGTGCTGACGGTCTGTAGCGGCGTAATGAGCGCGCCGAACAGGAAGGCTTCATTATTTTTGAGTAGCACGTAGCTGTCGACCAGCTGAACCTTGCCGGCACGCAGGCTCTTCACTTCCCAGCCGGTTAGTGCGACACCGGCTTCGTAGCGTTCTTCGACAAAATACTCATGTTTGGCCTTCTTGTTCAGCGCAATGGTGCCGCTGTTGGCCGGGGATTTGTTTTGCTTGCTCATAGGCGGCGCATTATAGGGCCTGGCCGGGCGTTCGGCTACACGGGCCTTGTCGCTCAAGGGCAAAATCCGCACAATGCGGCTGTTTTTCACTGCTGCCAGGGTCGTGCGAGCCACGTGATATAGTCGCCTGGATGCCATGGGGCAGGAAATACGCCGTAATCTTTAGTGACTGACGAGATTCAAGTGAACAGGCCATGACCCATATTCAACGCTCGGCGTTGCTACCGTATCCGGCTGAAAGGCTGTTTGACCTGGTTAACCGGGTTGAGGCCTATCCGACCTTTTTGCCCTGGTGTGCGCGCGCCGAGATTCTGCACGAGAGCGACGACACCATGCGGGCTCGACTGACCGTGGCCAAGGCGGGAATAACCCAGGCCTTTACCACGCGTAATAGTCTGATTCCGGGTGAGCGTATCGAGTTGCGGTTGGAAGACGGGCCGTTTTCCGATCTGCATGGGGTCTGGGAGTTCAAGGCGCTGGGAGCACAGGCCTGCAAGATCAGCCTTGACCTGCACTTTCATTACGCCGGTCCGGTGGTCAAGGCGACCCTTGGGCCGCTGTTTAACCAGGCGGCCAACAATATGGTGGAGGCCTTCTGCAAAAGGGCCAAGGAGTTGTACGGTGGCTGAGGCAAGTATGGTGGTTGAGGTGGCCTATGCGCTGCCGCACAAGCAAAAGATCATCAGTCTGAGTGTGCCGGTGGGTACCAGCATGCTGCAGGCTGCCAGATTATCGAATATCCAGGCGCACTTTCCTGAGCTTGATGTTGAAAGTTGTCCTATGGGTATTTTCGGCAAGGCTGTAGCCAAGCCGGATGAGCGGATTTTGCAGTCGGGTGAGCGAGTTGAGCTTTATCGTCCTCTGTTGGCCGACCCCAAGGAAGTACGCAAGCAGCGCGCGGCCAAGGCCAAGGAAGCAAAGGAAGACTGAAGCGGGTGATGGTCTGATCGGATAAGGACAGGGGCTGCCGAAAGGCCGCCCCTTTTTTTATTACTCGCCTGTACCCAGCGGCGCGCCCATATCGACAGGGTAGGTTTCAATTACCGGGTCTGCAGCGCTGTCTCGGCTCATGATCGCTTCATCTCGGCTGGTGCCTGGAATAAAGTCGCCAGCCAGTCCGACTAACAGATCATTCTCAAAGGTCAGGCTGACCCGTTCCTGAGTGCGTGTCTGGTGGCCGGCCTGCATGCTGTAGAGATAGTCCCAGCGATTTGGATGAAAGGTATCCTGAATCAAGGGGGTGCCCATGATAAAGCGCACCTGGCGGCTGGTCATGCCCGGACGCAGTTGGTTGACCATCTCCTGCGTCACGACATTGCCCTGCTGAATGTCGATCTTGTAGACGCCCGGAAAGCTGCAGCCAGCAAGACCCAGAAGGGAGGCACACATAAGGATACAGAGGATTCGGTGTAAGCTAATTGGCATCGCGTGGTAACATCCACTATCGTGAAATGGCTGAATAGCCCTGAATCATACCCGACTGATCCCGCCCTGCGAAGCGCTGAACGAGAAACTGACATGGTTGAGAATCAAGAACTCCGTAAAGCTGGCCTTAAGGTCACCCTGCCGCGTGTGAAAATCCTGCAGATGCTGGACAACTCTGCGGAACGTCATATGAGCGCCGAGGACGTCTACAAGGCACTGATGGAAGCCGACGAAGATGTTGGTCTGGCTACCGTATACAGGGTTCTGACCCAGTTCGAGTCCGCTGGTTTGGTCGTGCGCCATAACTTTGATGGCGGCCATGCGGTGTTCGAACTGGCCGACGGCGATCACCATGATCATATGGTCTGTGTCGATACTGGCGAAGTGGTGGAATTTTTTGATCCGGAGATCGAGCGCCGGCAGCGCGAGATTGTCAAGGAGCACGGTTTTGAGCTTGTGGACCATAATCTGGTTTTGTATGTAAAGAAAAAGGGCGCCTAGGCGCCTTTTTCTTTAGCTCGAAGCTTTAAGCTGGAAGCTTGAAGTGATTCGTGCGGCGCGCTCACTTATATTGACTTGACAGGCAAGGTCGCGAGCTCAGACTGTTCCAGCTTCCAGCTAGACCGCCGACAGCAGCTTCTTCGCGTGGGCCAGCGATTCCTCGGTCATATCGATTCCACCCAGCATGCGCGCGACTTCATTGATGCGGCCATCGGCATTCAGATTGTCGATCCGGGTGCTGGTGGAGTCGCTGCTTTGCTCCTTGCGCACAAAAAGATGGTGGTGACCCTGGGCGGCGACCTGGGGCAGGTGGGTGACGGTCAGCACCTGACCATGCTCACCCAGACGGCGTAGCATGCCGCCGACAATCTCGGCGGTGGGGCCGCCGATACCCACGTCCACTTCATCAAAGACCAGCGTCGGCACCCGTGAGGTTTGAGCTGTGGTGACCTGTATGCCCAGACTGATACGTGACAGCTCACCACCCGAGGCCACTTTGGCCAAGGGTTTGGCCGGCTGGCCGGGGTTGGCGCTGATCAGCAGTTCAACCGTTTCCAGCCCATGTGGCGGGCTGGTGTTCAGTTCCTGCGGGCTGAGCTGAATTTGCACGCGCCCACCGGGCATGCCCAGTTGCTGTATTTCATGGGTGACGGCATTTTCCAGTTTTTCCGCAGCGGTTTTGCGCAGTCCCGACAGCTCCTCCGCCAGTTTTTGGTAGTGCTCGCGGTAGGCTTCAAGCTCTTCCGCCAGTTGGTCGGCATCCAGATTCTGCTGTTGCAGGCTTTCAAGTTCGTCTATCAGGCGCTGCTGCAGGGCAGGCAGTTCTTCCGGGTTGACCCGGTGCTTGCGGGCCAGATCGTGGATCAGGCCAAGGCGCTCTTCGACCACTTGCTGACGTTCGGGGTCAGCCTCGAAATGATCCAGATAGCGGGTCAGTTCGCCGACTGCTTCCTCAACCTGAATTTGCGCACTGGCCAGCAGATTGTGGGCTTCGTCAAGGTTGCGGCTGTGTTCTGCCAGGCCACTGAGACGGCTGAGGCTGGCGGTCAGGGCCTGCAGGACGCTGCCGGAATCATTTTCGCTGCACAGATTGATGACCTGCTGGCAGGACTGCATGATTTGCTCGGCATTGGCCAATTGGCGCTGTTCGCGCTCCAGTTCATCCAGTTCGCCATCCTGCAGGCTAAGGTTATCCAGTTCTTCCAGTTGATAGGTCAGCAGCTGCAGACGTGAACTGACCTCATCGCCCTGCTGGCTGGCGCGGGTCAGCGCCTGTTCGGTTTGTTTGCAGCGCTGTGCGGCCAGTTGTACCTGCCTTGCCAGTTCACTGCAGCCGGCGTAATCGTCGAGCAGGCGGCGGTGGGTGTCGACCTTGAGCAGGGATTGGTGTTCGTGCTGACTGTGAATGTCAATCAGCATTTCACCCAACGCCTTGAGATCCTGCTGCGGGCAGGGACTGCCGTTGATATAGCCGCGTGAGCGACCCTCGGCGGTGATTACCCGGCGCAGAATAACCTGTGGCTCGTCGCTGGCCAGGTCGCGTTCGGCCAACCAGGCGTGGGCTTCGGGGATATGGCTGATGTCAAAGGTGGCGAGAATGTCGGCCTTGTCAGTGCCGGGGCGCACTGCACCGCTGTCGGCGCGATCACCCAGGGTCAGCGCCAGGGCGTCAAGCATGATCGACTTGCCGGCGCCGGTTTCTCCGCTGATCACGGTCATGCCGCTGGCGAGCTCCAGCTCCAGATGATCGACAATCGCATAATTATTCACCGCCAGATGCACCAGCATGACAGTACTCCACGAAAAAGACTCTGGTTATTTATACAGTAGTTTGGTTGGGGCAGACAAGTCTCTGTTCATTAGCCCTTGAAGCGGCGAACAAAGTCCCCATATAGGGTGCAACTATTCGTTGGATGGGTGCTGGAGCGCCCGACAGTATAAGGGGAGAAGCCGATGTCAGACGAACACAGACAGGATCAGGCCGCACAGGCACAGAGTGACGATGGCGTTGATGTCACTACGGGTGATGACCTGGCCGCACGTGTAGAGAGCCTGGAAGAGCAGCTGGCAACAGCGCAGGACCAGCTGCTGCGTGCCGCCGCTGACGTCCAGAACGTGCGCCGTCGCGCCGAGCAGGATGTGGAGAAGGCGCACAAGTTCGCCCTCGAGCGTTTTGCCCAGGATCTGCTGCCCGTGCTGGAAAGCCTGGAGCGTGGTCTGGAGCTGTCGGATCCCAACGATGCAGCCATCAAGCCCATGCGTGAAGGCATGGAGCTGACCATCAAGATGTTTGCCGAGACCCTGGGCCGTTTTCAGATCGCCCCGGTTGATCCGCATGGCGAGCCCTTCAATCCGGAGCTCCATCAGGCCATGGCCATGGAAGAGAGCGGTAATGTCGAACCCAATACCGTGATCCGCGTATTCCAGAAGGGTTACACCATCAGCGGGCGGCTGTTGCGCCCGGCCATGGTGGTGGTCAGCAAGGCTACCAGTGGCAAGCCGGATGCGACCTCAATTGACGAGCAGGCTTGAAATTATTTTCGCTGACCCCATCTAGGGTTCATCACAAGACTTAAACCACGCCGCCGGTAACCGCGGCATGCAGAATCGGAGAAAATGTTATGGGCAAGATTATCGGTATTGACCTGGGGACTACCAACTCCTGTGTCGCCATCATGGAAAACGGCGTGGCCAAGGTGATCGAGAACGCCGAAGGCGGCCGAACCACCCCGTCGATTGTTGCCTTCACCGGCGACGGCGAAACCCTGGTTGGTCAGTCTGCCAAGCGCCAGTCGGTCACCAACCCGCAGAACACCCTGAACGCGGTCAAGCGTCTGATCGGCCGTCGTTTTGAAGAAGACGTGGTCCAGAAGGACATCAAGCTGGTGCCCTACAAGATCGTCAAGGCGGATAACGGCGATGCCTGGGTTGAGGTCAAGGGCGAAAAAATGGCGCCGCCGCAGATTTCTGCCGAAGTGCTGAAAAAAATGAAGAAGACCGCCGAGGATTACCTGGGTGAGCCTGTGACCGAGGCGGTCATCACCGTTCCGGCCTATTTCAATGACAGTCAGCGTCAGGCTACCAAGGATGCCGGTCGCATCGCCGGTCTTGACGTCAAGCGCATCATCAACGAGCCGACCGCCGCTGCCCTTGCCTACGGCATGGACAAGGCCCGTGGCGACTCGACCATCGTGGTGTATGACCTGGGTGGCGGTACCTTCGACGTGTCGGTGATCGAGATTGCCGAAGTTGACGGCGAGCACCAGTTCGAAGTGTTGGCCACCAACGGTGATACTTTCCTCGGTGGTGAAGATTTCGACATGCGTCTGATCGATTATCTGGCCGAGGAGTTCAAGAAGGAAAACGGCGTTGACCTGCACAACGATCCGCTGGCCCTGCAGCGCCTGAAAGAAGCCGCTGAAAAGGCCAAGATCGAGCTGTCTTCCAGCAGCCAGACCGACGTCAACCTGCCGTACATTACCGCTGATGCGTCCGGCCCCAAGCACCTGAACGTCAAGGTGACCCGGGCCAAACTCGAGTCGCTGGTTGAAGATCTGGTCAAGCGCAGCCTTGAGCCCTGCAAAGTGGCGATGAAGGATGCCGGTCTGGATGTATCCGAGATCAACGAAGTGATTCTGGTCGGTGGTCAGACCCGCATGCCGATGGTGCAGAAGGCCGTTGCCGAGTTCTTCAACAAGGAGCCACGCAAGGACGTCAACCCGGATGAAGCCGTTGCCGTAGGCGCTGCGATTCAGGGCGCGGTGCTCTCCGGTGACGTGAAAGACGTGCTGCTGCTGGACGTGACCCCGCTGTCGCTGGGTATTGAAACCATGGGTGGCGTGATGACCACGCTGATCGAGAAAAACACCACCATCCCGACCAAGAAGTCGCAGGTGTTCTCGACCGCTGATGACAACCAGACGGCCGTGACCATTCACGTGCTGCAGGGTGAGCGCAAGCAGGCCGGACAGAACAAGTCGCTGGGTCGCTTCGATCTGGCCGACATCCCGCCGGCACCGCGTGGCGTACCCCAGGTTGAAGTCAGCTTCGATCTGGATGCCAACGGTATTCTCAACGTTTCGGCCAAGGACAAGGCGACTGGCAAGCAGCAGTCGATCGTGATCAAGGCCTCTTCCGGTCTGAGCGAAGAAGAGATCGAGAAGATGGTGCGCGATGCCGAGGCCAACGCCGATGAAGATCGCAAGTTCGAGGAGCTGGCTACCGCCCGCAACCAGGGCGATCAGCTGGTGCATGCGACCCGCAAGACGCTGAAGGAAGCCGGCGACAAGGCAACCGATGCCGAGAAAACCGCTATCGAGACAGCGCTGGCTGATCTGGAAGTGGCGATCAAGGGCGACAGCAAGGACGAGATTGAAGCCAAGATCAATGCCTTGTCTGAAGCGTCCGGTCCGCTGGTTCAGAAGATGTACGCCGAGCAGGCACAGGCCGCTGAAGGCGGTGCCCAGGATGGCGGTCAGCAGGATGCCGGTGATGATGTTGTCGATGCCGAGTTTGAAGAGGTCAAGGACAACAAATAAGTCCTGACACTAGGGCAGTCACCCCCGTCCTGGCGGGGGTGGCAGATTATCACCAGGCAACGCGGGAGCTATTCCCGCGTTGCCGTTTGTGCCAAGGGGTGCCTTATTCATCCCGTCAAAGGAAATCAGAACGATGGCCAAGCGTGATTACTATGAAGTGCTGGGTGTGGAGCGCGGTGCCAGCGAGGCAGAGCTGAAAAAGGCCTATCGCCGGCTGGCCATGAAGCACCATCCGGACCGCAATCCGGATGACAAGGCGGCGGAAGACAAATTCAAGGAGGCCAATGAGGCCTACGAAGTCCTGACCGACGCGCAAAAGCGTGCGGCCTATGATCAGTACGGTCATGCCGGAGTCGATCAGGGCATGGGCGGAGGTGGCGCCGGTTTTGGTGGCGGCAACTTTTCCGATATCTTCGGTGATGTTTTCGGTGACATTTTTGGTGGTGGCGGCGGCCGTGGTCGTTCCAGTGCGCAGCGCGGCAGCGATCTGCGTTATACCCTGGAGCTGGATCTGGAAGAGGCGGTAAGGGGTTCGGAGCAGAAGATTCGCGTACCCACGCTGGTGGGTTGTAAAACCTGCGATGGCAGCGGCGCCAAAAAGGGCACCAGCCCGGTTACCTGTACTACTTGTGGTGGGCATGGCCAGGTGCGCATGCAGCAGGGCTTTTTCTCGGTGCAGCAGACCTGTCCGCGTTGCCATGGCACAGGCAAGATGATCACCGACCCTTGTAATGACTGCCACGGTCACGGCCGGGTGGAAGAGCAGAAGACGCTGTCGGTCAAGATCCCGGCCGGTGTCGATACCGGTGACCGTATCCGTCTGGCGGGTGAGGGTGAGGCCGGTGTGAATGGCGGCCCCTCCGGTGATTTGTACGTGGTGGTGTCGGTGCGTGAACACAAGCTGTTCCAGCGCGACGGCAAGAACCTGCATTGTGAAGTGCCGATCAGCTTTGTTGATGCGGCCTTGGGTGGTGAGCTGGAAGTACCAACCCTGGATGGTCGGGTCAAGCTGAAGATTCCCGAGGGCGCGCAAACCGGTAAGCTGTTCCGTCTGCGTGGCAAGGGTGTGGTACCGGTGCGCGGTGGCGCGCCAGGTGACCTGTTGTGTCGCGTGGTGGTCGAAACCCCGGTCAACCTGACGAAGCGTCAGCGTGAGCTGCTGCAGGAGTTGCGTGAAACCCTCCAGGCCGAAGGCGCGGATCAATCGCCGCGGGCCAAGAGCTGGTTCGATGGGGTAAAGAACTTCTTTGAAGACATGAAATTCTGAGCGGAGCAGGCATGAGACGAATAGCGGTTATCGGTGCGGCCGGACGCATGGGCAAGACCTTGATTGAAGCGGTCGGGCAGGCGGATGGCGCGCAACTCAGCGCTGCCATTGAGCGGCCGGAAAGCACCCTGGTCGGTGCTGACGCCGGTGAGCTGGCTGGTCTTGGTCGTCTGAATGTGACCATAGTTGGTGATCTGCGTGCGGTGCTGGATGATTTCGATGTGTTGATCGACTTTACTCACCCGAGCAGCACCCTGGTCAACCTGGCGCTCTGCCGTGCCGCTGGCAAGG
Organism: Halopseudomonas sp. 4NH20-0008; assembly: GCF_057548395.1. Taxonomy (NCBI): domain Bacteria; kingdom Pseudomonadati; phylum Pseudomonadota; class Gammaproteobacteria; order Pseudomonadales; family Pseudomonadaceae; genus Halopseudomonas; species Halopseudomonas sp. 4NH20-0008. Next base: position 24,585 of record NZ_BAAJMD010000020.1, on the reverse strand, counting down.
CCATGGTCATTGGTACCACGGGCTTCAGTGACGAGCAGAAGCAGCTGTTGGCGGACGCCGCACGGGATATACCCATCGTCTTTGCCCCGAACTTCAGTGTGGGGGTCAATCTCTGCCTCAAGCTGCTTGATATGGCCGCACGGGTCATGGGCGATGAGGCCGATATCGAAATCATCGAGGCCCACCACCGGCACAAGGTTGATGCGCCCTCAGGGACTGCGCTGCGCATGGGTGAAGTCGTGGCTGATGCGCTGGGTCGCGATTTGGCCAAGGTGGCCGTGTATGGGCGTGAAGGGCAGACCGGTGCGCGTGAGCGCGAGACCATTGGTTTTGCGACGGTGCGGGCAGGTGATGTCGTTGGTGATCACACCGTACTCTTCGCTACCGAAGGTGAGCGGGTGGAGATTACCCACAAGGCCTCGAGTCGCATGACGTTCGCCAAGGGCGCTGTGCGATCGGCGTTGTGGCTAAGTGATCGCGCACCCGGTTTGTATGACATGCAGGATGTGTTGTCGCTGAAGGATTGATGTCGGCATGCAAAAAAAGGGGCGGTGATCCTGTGATCACCGCCCCTTTTTTATGCCTGTGTTAAATCGACTGGATCAGGCTTCGCCGAGCACCTGTTCACGTGACAGGTCGTTCAGGGTCTTCACATTGCGCTGCAAGTAAAAAGCGGCAATGGATGGCACCCAGTTGTTCAGCGGATCCTGCAGGCGCGGCTGGATAAAGTTGTACTGTTTTTCCAGGCGCAGCAGGGCATCAGATTGTTCAGGGTAGAGGCTTTTCAACTGCAGGGCACGAGCTACGATGCTCTGATCGAGCATATCGAACAAACCGTCCTGGTTCTCCAGGAAGTACACGCCGACCGAGCTGAACATATTGTTCTGATACAGCAGCAGGATCTGGCTGGTTTCCAGGCTCTGCTGATGCAGGGTCAGCAGGCGTTCCGGCGCATTGGCAGCAGGAATGGCTTCGGCGTAATGGCGTGCAGCAACGCGGTCAAACTCGCCATGTGCCTGCATGATGCGGTTTACCGTAGACAGGCTGTAGTGGGCCTGGTCTTCGCCCATGGCTTCAAGTTCCTGGATCAGCAAAACAAAGGTGTTGGATAGTACGGCCAGGTCATCGGGGTTGCCGAGCTGGTTGATCATGCGCGTCATGTTGGCCAGCGAGCGGTTATAGGTGGTGCGATGGCTGGGATCGCGAACCCGCTCGAACAGGTTGTTGTCGATCAGCATGTAAGTGGCGGCGGTGAATCCTTCGCTGCGCAGCTCATGTAACGTCTGCAGGCGTTGTATGTCGGCCTGAGCCAAGGGCGCCAAACATAGCAATGTCAGCACTAATAAACGTTTCAGGTGCAATACCATGGTGTAGTCCCCGAGTCCTTTTTTGTTGTTGTCAGCCAATGCAGCCAAATTGCGCCACGTGCCCAGGTTTTGCAGCGCAAGTGGGCCGTGGCAATGCCTGTTATTGCTGTAGCAATGCTGTTTTAACACAGTTGACGGCGGCAATGAAACATTGGCGCTGATTGTATTCTGCAGACTGTGCCGCAGAGCGCGCTGATCAGTGTGGATATTCTTCAGGCAAGTCGTTACAATTGTTGGCTAATCAATCTATTCAGCGCGCATCTGACAGTGCATTGCGGCGGGATGAAGTGTCCAGCACCTCATTCCCGCTTTTGTGCAGCCCGCGTTTGGTAAAATGCGTCAGTCTATCGGAGGTTTTCTTGTCCAAGCCAGCCATTCTCGCCCTTGCTGACGGTAGCATTTTCCGCGGCCAGGCCATCGGCGCCGACGGCCACAGTGTCGGCGAGGTCGTGTTCAATACGGCCATGACCGGTTATCAGGAGATCCTCACCGATCCGTCCTACTCCCGCCAAATTGTTACCCTGACCTATCCGCATATCGGCAATACCGGCGTCACGCCGGAGGATGTCGAGTCTGCCCAGGTCCACGCCGCGGGTCTGGTCATTCGTGATCTGCCGCTGCTGGCCAGCAGCTGGCGCTGCAAGCAACCACTGGATGCCTACCTGCGCGACAACAATGTGGTGGCGATTGCCGACATTGATACCCGCCGCCTGACCCGTATCCTGCGCGAGAAGGGTTCGCAGAACGGTTGCATCATGGCCGGTGATGACATCAGCGAAGAGCGTGCACTGGAGCTGGCGCGGGGCTTTCCAGGGCTCAAGGGTATGGATTTGGCCAAGGAAGTCAGCGTCAAGCAGCCTTATCAATGGCGCTCCACGGTCTGGGATCTGGCTACCGATAGCCATGCCGAGATTGCCGATGCTGATCTGCCCTACCATGTTGTGGCCTACGATTACGGTGTCAAATACAACATCCTGCGCATGCTCGTGGCTCGCGGTTGCCGCCTCACCGTGGTGCCGGCGCAGACCAGCGCGGCCGAGGTGTTGGCGCTGAATCCGGACGGCGTGTTCCTGTCCAACGGTCCGGGCGATCCCGAGCCCTGCGACTATGCCATTCAGGCGATCAAGGACGTGCTGGAAACCGATATCCCGGTTTTCGGCATCTGTCTGGGTCACCAGTTGCTGGCGCTGGCATCCGGTGCCAAGACCCTCAAAATGGGTCACGGCCATCACGGTGCCAATCACCCGGTTCAGGATCTGGATAGCGGCGTGGTGATGATCACCAGCCAGAACCACGGTTTTGCCGTGGATGAAGCCAGTCTGCCGGCGACCCTGCGAGCCACCCACAAGTCGCTGTTCGATGGCACGTTGCAGGGTATCGAACGCACAGACAAAGCCGCCTTCAGCTTCCAGGGTCACCCTGAGGCCAGTCCCGGCCCGCACGATGTGGCACCCCTGTTCGACCGTTTCATCGATGCCATGGCCAAGCGCCGCTGAGCCCCCAAGGATTTGTAGACGACTATGCCAAAACGTACAGACATCAAAAGCATTCTGATCCTCGGCGCCGGTCCTATCGTGATCGGCCAGGCCTGCGAATTTGACTATTCCGGAGCTCAGGCCTGCAAGGCGCTGAAGGAAGAGGGCTTCCGCGTCATCCTGGTCAACTCCAACCCGGCGACCATCATGACCGACCCGGCCATGGCCGATGCCACCTATATCGAACCGATCAAATGGCAGACCGTGGCCAAGATCATCGAGAAGGAGCGTCCGGATGCCGTGTTGCCGACCATGGGTGGCCAGACCGCACTGAACTGTGCGCTGGACCTGGAAAAGCACGGCGTACTGGAAAAGTACAATGTCGAAATGATCGGCGCCAACGCCGACACCATCGACAAGGCCGAAGACCGTTCGCGCTTCGACAAGGCGATGAAGTCCATTGGTCTGGCTTGCCCGGTCTCGGGTATCGCCCACGACATGCAGGAAGCCTACAAGGTCCTTGATCAGGTTGGTTTCCCCTGCATCATTCGTCCGTCCTTCACCATGGGCGGCACTGGTGGCGGCATTGCCTACAACCGTGAAGAGTTCGAAGAGATCTGTAACCGCGGTCTGGACCTGTCGCCGACCAAGGAACTGCTGATCGACGAATCGCTGATCGGCTGGAAAGAATATGAGATGGAAGTGGTCCGTGACAAAAAGGACAACTGCATCATCGTCTGCTCGATCGAGAACTTCGATCCCATGGGTGTGCACACCGGTGACTCGATCACCGTAGCGCCAGCCCAGACACTGACGGACAAGGAATATCAGGTCATGCGTAACGCCTCGCTGGCGGTACTGCGTGAGATCGGCGTGGAAACCGGTGGCTCGAACGTGCAGTTCGGCATTAACCCGGTTGACGGTCGCATGGTGGTGATCGAGATGAACCCACGGGTCTCGCGTTCATCAGCACTGGCCTCCAAGGCCACCGGCTTCCCGATTGCCAAGATCGCCGCCAAGCTGGCTGTGGGTTACACCCTGGATGAGCTGCAGAACGACATCACTGGCGGTCGCACACCGGCGTCCTTCGAGCCGGCGATTGACTATGTTGTGACCAAGATCCCGCGTTTTGCCTTCGAGAAATTCCCCAACGCCGATGCGCGGCTGACTACCCAGATGAAGTCCGTGGGCGAAGTCATGGCCATTGGTCGGACCTTCCAGGAATCCCTGCAGAAAGCCCTGCGTGGCCTGGAAGTGGGCGTTAGCGGCCTGGATCCCAAGGTGGATCTGGCCAGCGCCGATGCTGCCACCGATCTGACCCGCGAGCTGACCGTACCCGGTGCTGACCGGATCTGGTATCTGGCCGACGCTTTCCGCTCCGGCATGAGCCTGGAGCAGATCTTCGACCTGACCAAGATTGATCCCTGGTTCCTGGTTCAGCTCGAAGACCTGATCAAGGAAGAGGAGCGGGTCAAGACCCTCGGCCTGTCCGACATCGACCACGACCTGATGTACCGCTTGAAGCGCAAGGGCTTTGCCGATATCCGTCTGGCCAGCCTGCTGGGCGTCAGCGAAAAGACCCTGCGCAGCCTGCGTCACAAGCTCAAGGTGCACCCGGTGTACAAGCGGGTGGATACCTGCGCCGCCGAGTTCGCCACCGATACCGCGTACATGTACTCGACCTATGAAGAAGAGTGCGAAGCCAACCCCAGCAGCCGTGACAAGATCATGGTGTTGGGCGGTGGTCCAAACCGCATCGGCCAGGGCATCGAGTTCGACTATTGCTGTGTTCATGCGGCGCTGGCCATGCGTGAAGACGGCTACGAGACCATCATGGTCAACTGTAATCCGGAAACCGTCTCCACCGACTACGACACTTCCGATCGTCTGTATTTCGAGCCAGTGACTCTGGAAGATGTGCTGGAAATCGTCCGCGTCGAGAAGCCCAAGGGCGTGATCGTGCAGTACGGTGGTCAGACGCCGCTGAAACTGGCCCGCGCACTGGAAGAAGCTGGCGTACCTATTATTGGTACCAGCCCCGAGGCCATCGACCGCGCCGAAGACCGCGAGCGTTTCCAGCACATGGTCGAGCGCCTGAATCTGCGTCAGCCACCCAATACCACGGTGCGCAGTGAAGATGAAGCCATCAGCGCAGCGGCCAAGATCGGCTACCCGCTGGTTGTCCGGCCGTCTTATGTTTTGGGTGGTCGCGCCATGGAGATCGTCTATCAGGAAGACGAGCTCAAGCGCTACCTGCGTGATGCCGTGAAGGTCTCGAATGACAGCCCGGTGCTGCTGGATCACTTCCTCAACTGTGCGATCGAAGTGGATATCGATGCGATCTGTGACGGCAAGAACGTGGTGATCGGCGCGATCATGCAGCATATCGAGCAGGCCGGGGTGCACTCCGGTGACTCGGCCTGCTCGCTGCCGCCATACTCGCTGCCCGCCGCGATTCAGGACGAAATCCGCGATCAGGTCAAGAAGATGGCGCTGGAGCTTGGCGTGGTCGGTCTGATGAACGTGCAGATGGCCGTGCAGGGCGAGACCATTTACGTGATCGAAGTGAACCCGCGCGCTTCGCGTACCGTCCCCTTCGTCTCCAAGTGCATCGGTCAGTCGCTGGCCAAGCTGGCCGCCCGCGTGATGGCGGGCAAGACCCTGGAAGAAGTCGGCTTCACCAAGGAAGTGGTGCCACCGTACTTCAGCGTCAAGGAAGCGGTCTTCCCCTTCTCCAAGTTTCCTGGTGTTGATCCGATTCTCGGCCCGGAAATGAAATCCACCGGTGAAGTGATGGGCGTTGGTGACAGCTTTGCTGAAGCCTTTGCCAAGTCCCAGGTTGGCGCCAACGAAGTGCTGCCCACCGGTGGCTGTGCCTTTATCAGTGTGCGCGGTGACGACAAGCCTTTTGTTGCTGACGTTGCCCGTGATCTGATTGCCCTGGGCTTTGAAGTGGTCGCCACCAGCGGCACAGCCAAGGTGATTGAAGCCGCTGGTCTCAAGGTGCGTCGTGTCAACAAGGTGACAGAAGGTCGTCCGCATATTGTCGACATGATCAAGAATGACGAGATCCGTCTGGTGATCAACACCACCGAAGGTCGTCAGTCGATTGCCGACTCCTATTCGATTCGCCGCAACGCGCTGCAGCACAAGGTCTACTCGACCACGACGCTGGCGGGTGGCGAAGCCATTTGCATGGCGCTGAAGTTCGGTCCGGAAAAGACCGTGCGTCGTCTGCAAGACTTGCACGCAGGAATCTGATGATGAAATACCCCATGACCAAACAGGGCGCAGAAGCCCTCGAGGCCGAGCTCAAGCACCTTAAATCGGTGCTGCGGCCACAGATCACCCAGGCCATCGCCGAGGCGCGTGAGCTGGGTGATTTGAAGGAAAACGCCGAGTACCATGCCGCCCGCGAGCAGCAGGGCATGGTTGAAGCCCGTGTGCGTGATATCGAAGGTCGCCTGGGTAACGCCCAGATCATTGATGTCACCAGTATTCCGCCTACCGGCAAGGTGATCTTTGGCACTACTGTCGAGATCGTCAACGTCGATACCGACGAGACCGTGACCTACCAGATCGTCGGCGACGACGAAGCGGATATCAAGATCGGCAAGATCTCCGTCAGCTCACCCATCGCCCGCGCCCTGATCGGCAAGGAAGTGGGTGACGTTGCCGTGGTCAAGACCCCGGCCGGTGTCGTCGAGTACGAGATTGTCGAGGTCAGTCACAAGTGACAACGCCTGTCGCCCCTACGGGTTTGCGTGGAGGCCGGATTGCCTGGCAACTGGCGCAGACACTCTGGGTGGGGGGCATGTGGGTATTGTTCTTCGTGTTGCTGCCAGCCCTGCAACAGTTTGGCCTGGCGCCGTTGCTGGTTGAAGAGATTGCCGGCTTCATGCAGCCGCTGGTCATGGGCTTTGCGGCAGTCTGCGTCGTTTTGCAGGTGCTGGTGATTGCCTTTGCCCTTGGGCGCCGTTGCCTGCAGGATATGCGCGCGCAGTTGCTGATGGTGACCTTGTTGGCGGTGGTCGGTTTTTTTGTTCTGGCCGGGCATCCCAATGGTGACTACATGCAGCAGTTCACCTATCTGGTTGCCGCCTTTTGTGGCTTGATTCTGACGCTGCAGCCGCGCCCGGACGAAACCCCGGCAAGCTAGCCGGCGTCACAGCCGCGATCAGGTCGCGGACTGTAACCGGAGCTTGGCTCAGAGGCCTTTGAAGCGGGTCAGATTCGACAGGTTGGGGTTGGCTTTCTTGTTGCGACGCAACAGAATCGCCATCTTGCCGATCACCTGAACCAGCTCGGCACCGCTGGTCTTGCAGACCTGTTCGATCAGTGCCTGCTTGGTCTCACGGTCAGCCACGCTGATACGTATCTTGATCAACTCATGGTCATTGAGTGCGCGGTCAAGTTCGGACAACACGCCTTCGCTGGCGCCCTGGTCACTGACAATTACCACTGGCTTGAGGTGATGGCCAATACGTTTTAGGTCTTTCTTCTGTGCTGAGCTGAGGGTCATAATGATCTGATGTTACCGGCATTGAAAAAATGAATTAGGTGTTTGCCTCTGCTGTCAGAGCAGAATGGGCACAGTTTAACAGGCGGCGCGTTCCGCTGCATGAGGTATTCCGTGGCACAGAGCAAGACCAGCAAGCGCTGGCTGAAAGAACATTTTGACGATCCCTTTGTCAAACAGGCACAGAAAGACGGTTACCGCTCACGGGCCAGCTACAAGCTGCTCGAGGTGCAGGAAAAGGATCGTTTGCTGAAGCCCGGCATGACCGTGCTCGATCTTGGCGCGGCGCCTGGCGGCTGGTCACAGGTTGCCAGTCGTCTGATTGGCGAGAAGGGCCGTATCATTGCTTCCGATATTCTGGCCATGGACAGCATCCCAGACGTGACCTTTATTCAGGGCGATTTCACTGAAGACAAGGTATTCGAGGAGATACTGGCAGCTATCGGCGATCAGCAGGTTGACCTTGTTATTTCCGATATGGCCCCCAATATGAGTGGTACCCCTGAAGTGGATCAACCACGCGCGATGTATCTGTGTGAACTGGCCCTGGATATGGCCGAGCGTGTTTTGCGTCCGGGTGGCGACTTTCTGATCAAGGTTTTTCACGGCGAAGGCTTCGATGCGTATTTCAAGCACATGCGTGGCCGCTTTGAAAAGATTGTCACGCGCAAGCCTGATGCCTCGCGCGGTCGCTCAAGGGAAACCTACCTGCTTGGCAGGGGTTATCTCGGCGACGAATAGGCGGGTCGGCTGATTACCGGCACCAACGACATAGTGCGTTACACAGGTTCAACTGCAGTCAGGTCGAATTCTGGTGTAAGGTGACATGGATGTTTCTCAGACTCAGTTATGCCCATGTTGAGCCTCAACAGGGCAAGAGGGTAGCGATTTGAACGATATGGCGAAAAACCTCATCCTGTGGTTGATCATTGCGGCCGTACTGGTGACGGTGATGAACAACTTCAGCAGTACCGCAGAGCCAACCAATACCCTCAACTATTCCCAGTTTCTGGATCTGGTCAAGGATCGTCAGGTTGAGCGGGTTACCGTGGACGGCTTTGAAATCAGTGGCGTCAATCGTGATGGCAGCCAGTTCAAGACGGTGCGTCCGGCTATTCAGGACAGCGGTCTGATCGGCGATCTGCTGGACAACGATGTGGTTGTTGAGGGCAAGCAGCCTGAAAAGCAGAGCATCTGGACCCAGCTGTTGATTGCCAGCTTCCCGATTCTGATCATTATTGCCATCTTCATGTTCTTCATGCGCCAGATGCAAGGCGGTGCGGGCGGCAAGGGCGGCCCCATGAGCTTTGGCAAGAGCAAGGCGCGCATGCTCTCAGAAGATCAGGTCAAGACCACCTTTGCCGACGTTGCCGGTTGCGATGAGGCCAAGGAAGAAGTCAGCGAGCTGGTCGAGTTCCTGCGTGATCCGGGTAAGTTCCAGCGTCTGGGCGGGCACATTCCGCGCGGCGTCTTGATGGTCGGCCAGCCGGGTACGGGTAAGACCTTGCTTGCCAAGGCCGTCGCCGGCGAAGCCAAAGTGCCGTTCTTTACCATTTCCGGTTCCGACTTTGTCGAAATGTTCGTGGGTGTAGGTGCCAGTCGCGTGCGCGACATGTTTGATCAGGCCAAAAAGCATGCGCCTTGCATCATCTTTATTGACGAGATCGATGCGGTCGGTCGTCACCGTGGTTCGGGAATGGGTGGTGGTCATGATGAGCGTGAGCAGACCCTGAACCAGTTGCTGGTTGAGATGGATGGCTTTGAGCCCAACGACGGCATCATCGTCGTCGCGGCGACCAACCGGCCTGACGTGCTTGACCCCGCCTTGCTGCGCCCGGGCCGCTTTGACCGTCAGGTTGTCGTCGGCCTGCCGGATATTCGTGGCCGCGAGCAGATTCTCAAGGTGCACATGCGCAAGGTGCCGCTGGGTGATGACGTACAGCCCGCCAATATTGCCCGTGGTACCCCCGGTTTCTCCGGTGCCGATCTGGCCAACCTGGTCAACGAAGCGTCCCTGTTTGCCGCCCGCGCCAACAAGCGTCTGGTGGAAATGAAGGAATTCGAGATGGCCAAGGACAAGATCATGATGGGCGCCGAGCGCAAGTCCATGGTCATGTCCGACAAGGAAAAGCTCAATACCGCCTATCACGAGTCCGGCCATGCCATTGTTGGCCGCTTGATGCCCGAACATGATCCGGTCTACAAGGTTTCGATCATTCCCCGTGGTCGCGCCCTGGGTGTGACCATGTTCCTGCCCGAGGAAGATCGTTACAGTCTGTCCAAGCGGGCGCTGATCAGCCAGATCTGCTCACTCTTCGGCGGTCGTATTGCCGAGGAAATGACCCTGGGCTTTGACGGTGTGACCACAGGTGCGTCGAACGACATCATGCGCGCCACCCAGTTGGCCAAGAACATGGTGACCAAATGGGGCCTGTCCGAGAAACTCGGTCCGTTGCTCTATGCCGAGGATGAGGATCAGGGCTATCTGGGCCGCATGGGCGGTGGTGGTGGATCAAATGTCTCCGGTGAAACAGCCAAGGTCATTGACCAGGAAGTGCGTCGGATCATTGATGAGTGCTACGACACGGCCAAGCAGATCCTGCATGACAACCGTGACAAGATGGATCTGATGGCCGAAGCCCTGATGAAGTACGAAACCATTGATGCCGATCAGATTGATGACATCATGAATGGCGTGCCGGCACGCGAGCCCAAGGACTGGAATCAGGACGACAAGTCCGGCCCCGGTGCAGCAGCCAACAAGCCTCAGGGCGATGTGCAGGATGATAAGGCCGATGACAGTGGTGTCATCGGCGGTCCAGCCAGCGAGCACTGAGTCTGTCTTGATGTCCGTCACTTCCAATAATACCCGGTTGCCTTGCGGCGACCGGGTGTTGGACCTGTCCCGTACCCATGTCATGGGTATTCTCAATACCACACCTGACTCCTTTTCCGATGGCGGACGCTTTCAGCAGCTTGATGATGCGCTGCGGCATGTTGAACGCATGTTGTCCGAGGGCGCGACGCTGATCGATGTGGGCGGCGAATCAACCCGTCCAGGCGCTCAAGCGGTATCCACTGCCGAGGAAGTCGATCGCGTTGTTCCGGTAGTCGAGGCCATCAAGTTGCGTTTTGACACTATCGTCTCGGTGGATACCAGTAACCCTCAAGTCATAGCAGGCAGCGCGGCGGTGGGTGCCGGGCTGATCAATGATGTGCGTGCGTTGCAGCGCCCCGGTGCCCTGCAGGCAGTCGCAGCGACGGCGCTGCCGGTGTGCCTGATGCACATGCAGGGTGATCCGCAAAATATGCAGCAGGCCCCGCGTTATGACTCGATTATCGATGAAGTATCAGACTTTCTCGCGAATCGGGTTGCGGCCTGCGAGAATGCCGGTATTGACCGTGGCAGGCTGATTCTGGATCCGGGGTTTGGTTTTGGCAAAACCCTGGAGCACAACCTTCAGCTGTTTGCACGCATGAACGAATTGCGTCCGCGAGGCCTGCCATTACTGGTCGGCGTATCGCGTAAAAGCATGATTGGTCAATTGCTCGGTCGCGAGGTCGACCAGCGCCTGGCCGGCGGTTTGGCCTTGGCGACGCTGGCCGTGACCCTTGGCGCACGACTCATTCGCGTGCATGACGTGGCCGCCAGTGTTGACGCCGTGCGCATGGCCGAAGCCGTTCTGGCCGCCGGTCACCCACATTGAACAGGTTCTTCACCCAGGATGCTTGACATGCAAAAACGCTATTTCGGCACAGACGGCATTCGCGGTCATGTCGGTACTCACCCGATAACCCCCGAGTTTGTCCTCAAACTCGGCTGGGCTGTGGGTACCGCTTTTCGCCGGCAGGGCAGTTGCCGGGTCATGATTGGCAAGGACACGCGGATTTCCGGCTATATGTTTGAATCGGCATTGGAAGCGGGTCTGTCTGCTGCGGGTGCTCATGTGCAACTACTCGGTCCCATGCCCACGCCCGCGATTGCCTACCTGACCCGCACCTTCAAGGCCGACGCCGGCATTGTTATCAGTGCTTCGCATAACCCGTATTACGACAACGGCATCAAGTTCTTCTCGGCCACCGGTAGCAAGCTGCCTGATGAGCTGGAGCTGGAAATCGAGCGGCTGGTCGATGAACCCATGCAGGTGGTCGAGTCGGCACAGCTGGGCAAGGTGTTCAGGGTTGAAGACGCCTCCGGACGTTATATTGAGTTCTGCAAAAGCAGCGTACCCACCAGTACCAGCTTCAAGGGTCTGAAGCTGGTGCTCGACTGCGCCCATGGCGCCACCTACAAGGTGGCACCCAGTGTGTTTCGTGAGCTGGGGGCCGAGGTGATTGTCATTGGTGACAAGCCAGATGGACTGAACATCAATGACCAGGTCGGCTCCACTGATCTGCGTGCGCTTACCCAGCAGGTGCTGGACAGCGGTGCCGATCTGGGTATTGCCCTGGATGGCGATGGCGATCGGGTCCTGATGGTTGACCATCAGGGTGTCGAGGTCGACGGCGATGAGCTGCTGTATATCATGGCCATGGATCTGCATCGGCGTGACCTGCTGCGTGGTGGTGTAGTCGGCACGCAGATGAGCAATCTGGGGCTGGAACTGGCGCTGCGCGACAAGGGTATCGAGTTTGTTCGTGCCAAGGTCGGTGACCGTTATGTCATGGCTGGATTGCGTGAGCATGACTGGATTCTCGGTGGGGAAGCGTCGGGGCATATTGTCTGCCTGAATCACACCAGTACCGGTGACGGCATCATTGCTGCTCTGCAGGTGCTCAAAGCGTTGCAGTACAATGGCCAGACCCTGGCGCAAGCACGAAGCGGCATGCTCAAGTGCCCACAGACCTTGATCAATGTGGCTTATGCCCGCGGTGCCGACTCGCCACTGGCCGATCCAGCTCTGCAGCAGGCGGTAGCGGCAGCCGAGTCCAGACTGGGTGACAGTGGCCGGGTGTTGTTGCGCCTGTCTGGCACCGAGCCGTTGATACGCGTCATGGTCGAAGGTCAGGATGCTGCCCAGGTCGCGAGCGAAGCCAACATCCTCGCCAACCAGGTGCGTGTTTTGTTCGCTGCCGAGGCGGGTTAGGCGGTGCATTGGCGGCCCTGGCCAGGAACGCGGGCAATTCATTGATATAGCCGTGCAAAAGGCAGTTGTTTCATACAGGCAACTTGGTTAACATTGGCGCCCGCTTGAACTGAGAGGTTAGGCATGCGTCGTCCACTGGTCGCCGGCAACTGGAAAATGCACGGTACACGGCAGTCCGTTGAAAGCCTGTTGCAAGGCTTGAGTCAGCAGGACTGGCCCAGCGATGTGGATGTGATGATTGCCCCGCCGGCGCTGTTTATTCAGCAGTGCCGAGATGCCTTGACTGATCTGCCGGTGCGTCTGGGTGGGCAGAGTTGCTCTTATCAGGCTGAACCGGGTGCGTTGACGGGTGAGATTTCCCCGGCGCAACTACGCGATGCAGGATGTGAATTTGTACTTGTGGGTCATTCCGAGCGACGCAGTCTGTTCGCCGAGACCGACGAGATAGTATGTAGAAAGTTTGCCGCAGCCCTTGCCTGTGGTCTGCGCCCGGTTCTGTGTGTCGGCGAGACACGCGAGCAGCGGGATGCACAGCTTACCGCCGAGGTGGTGGGCGGCCAGTTGCAGGTTATTCTCGACACCTTTGGTGTCGGTGGTCTGGCTCAGGGTGTAGTGGCCTATGAACCGGTCTGGGCTATCGGTACCGGCTTGACAGCCGAACCTGAGCAGGCTCAGGATGTGCACGCCATGATCCGCGCCCGATTGGCCATGCTGGACGATGAGCAGGCCCAGCGCGTACAGATCCTGTACGGTGGCAGCGTCAAGGCTGATAACGCCGAGGCCCTGTTCTCCATGCCGGATATCGATGGGGGGCTGGTAGGTGGAGCCTCTCTCAATGCAGATGAATTTGGCGCGATTGTACGTGCCGCAGGACGAGCGTAATGATTGAAACAGTAGTTGTGGTTGTACATCTTCTGGTAGCCATCGCTCTGGTCGGATTGGTTCTGATCCAGCAGGGTAAAGGTGCCGAAGCCGGTGCATCCTTTGGTTCAGGCGCCTCCGGTACCGTGTTTGGTAGCCAGGGTTCAGCTACTTTTCTGAGCCGCCTGACGGCCATCATGGCGACCGTATTCTTTGTTACTTCGCTTGGTCTGGCTTATTACGCCAGTACTCAGGCGTCAGCAATTCGTGATGCAGGCCTGCCCGCGCCGGCTCTGCAGACCGCACCGGTGGCTCCGACCATCAGTGAAGATGTACCTGTTCTTGAAGAAGAACAGGCTCCTCAGGCCCCCGCAGTGGATGATGTACCCACTGTCGAGTAAGCCAACAGTTTTGCGGAAGTGGTGGAATTGGTAGACACGCTATCTTGAGGGGGTAGTGCCTTAGGGTGTATGGGTTCGAGTCCCATCTTCCGCACCAACTAGACAGGGCCTGCATTGCAGGCCCTGACTTTTTTCAGGCCAGTAATGTCGGTTGTCTTGTCTCGCTTGCGGGCGTATAATCCACGGCCTAAGATTTGACGCGGGGTGGAGCAGTCTGGTAGCTCGTCGGGCTCATAACCCGAAGGTCGTAGGTTCAAATCCTGCCCCCGCAACCAGTTTTAAAGCCCCTTTTCAGGGGCTTTTTGTTAGCTGTCCTGGGTAATGTCCGGAGCAGTACACAGGATGGGCACTAGTGCCCATTTTTTATTTGTGATGTTTTTCAATACGATGCGAGGCAGACGATTTGTCCGGCAAATTGACTGAGTTGGAGGCCCTGGTGGTCCCGATTGTCGAGGCTTTGGGCTTCCGCAGTTGGGGGATCGAGTATCTGTCCCAGGGGCGGCATACCCTGCTGCGAGTCTATATAGACCATCCAGATGGCATCAGTGTTGAAGCCTGCGCCACAGTCAGCAGGCAGGTCAGTGCGGTACTGGACGTGGAAGATCCAATCACCGGGGATTACACCCTGGAAGTCTCTTCGCCCGGTATGGACAGACCGTTATTTACCCTTGAGCAGTTTGCCGAACATGCAGGCGAACAGGTCAAGATCAGATTGCGCGTACCTTATGAGGGACGGCGGAATTTTCAAGGTGTCATCCGTGGTGTTGAGGGAGACGAAGTCATTTTGCTGGTAGATGAGCACGAGTATCTGCTGCCGATCGACTCCATCGACAAGAGCAATATCATTCCACGGTTTTGAGCATTATTTCGGGCCTCAGTGGCCCCAATGGACGGCGTTAGGCGAGGCATACGATGAGCAAAGAAGTGCTGCTGGTTGTGGAATCCGTTTCCAATGAAAAAGGCGTGCCACCCGGTGTGATTTTCGAAGCACTGGAACTGGCATTGGCTACGGCAACCAAAAAGCGTTACGAAGACGAGGTGGATGTGCGGGTTGCAATCGACCGCCACACCGGCAGCTATGAAAGCTTCATGCGCTGGACCGTTGTCACTGACGAGGATTTTGAAGAGCCCGGCATGCAACTGGCTCTGGATCAGGCCCATGCGCGCGACCCTAACCTGAAGATCGGTGACGTGGTCGAAGAGAAGATCGACTCGGTCGAGTTCGGCCGTATTGCCGCACAGATCGCCAAGCAGGTGATTGTCCAGAAGGTCCGTGAAGCCGAGCGCGCTCAAGTAGTAGACGCCTACCGTGACCGCCTGGGTGAAATCATCAGCGGCACGGTCAAGAAAGTGACCCGTGACAGCGTGATTGTCGACCTGGGCAACAATGCCGAGGCCGTACTGCCGCGCGAAGAAATGATTCCGCGTGAAACCTTCCGCACCGGTGCGCGTATTCGCGCCCTGCTCAAGGAAATTCGCGCCGAGAACCGGGGTCCGCAGCTGGTGCTGTCACGCAGCTGCCCGGAAATGATCATCGAGCTGTTCCGCATTGAAGTGCCGGAAATTGCCGAAGAGCTGATTGAAGTCATGTGCGCCGCACGTGATCCGGGCTCGCGCGCCAAGATCGCCGTGCGTTCCAAGGACAAGCGTATCGATCCCCAGGGTGCCTGTATCGGCATGCGCGGCTCACGCGTCCAGGCCGTTTCCGGCGAACTGGGTGGCGAGCGCGTTGACATCGTACTCTGGGACGACAACTTCGCGCAGTTCGTGATCAACGCCATGGCCCCGGCCGAAGTGGCCTCGATCATCCTTGATGAAGATACCCACACCATCGACATCGCGGTAGCGGAAGATAATCTGGCCCAGGCCATCGGCCGCAGCGGTCAGAACGTGCGTCTGGCCAGCATGCTGACCGGCTGGACCCTGAACGTGATGACCGAAGACGATATCCGTGCCAAACAGGAGGCCGAGACTGGCGATATCCTGCGCACCTTTATCGACGAGCTGGATGTTGATGAAGATCTGGCCCAGTTGCTGGTTGAAGAAGGCTTCACCTCGCTGGAAGAGATCGCCTACGTACCGATGGAAGAAATGCTCGGTATCGATGGCTTTGACGAAGATATCGTCAATGAACTGCGCTCGCGTGCCAAGGATCTGCTGTTGACCAAGGCCATCGCCAGTGAAGAGAAGCTGGAAGATGTGCAGCCCGCTGAGGATCTGCTGAACATGGAGGGCATGGATCGTTCCCTGGCCTTCCATCTGGCAGCCAAGGGCATTGTCACCATGGAAGATCTGGCAGAACAGTCAATCGACGAGTTGCTGGATATTGAAAGCATGAACGAAGAACGTGCCGGTGCGCTGATTATGGCGGCCCGGGCACCCTGGTTTGAATAACCGGTCGGCATAGCAAGTCCCCCCCGCGCTTTGCGGGGCCACCGACTGAGGAGAGATGTGAATGGCGGAAGTGACGGTCAAAGAGTTGGCTGATGTAGTGGGAACCCCCCTAGAGCGTTTGCTGCAGCAGATGCGCGAAGCAGGGTTGCCGCAAACCAGTGCGGATCAGCGTGTCAGCGACGAGGAAAAACAGGCCTTGCTGGCGTTCCTGAAGAATGCCCATGGTGACTCGGTATCCGAGCCACGCAAGATTACCCTGAAGCGCAAGACAGTCAGCACTCTCAAGGTGGCTGGCAGCAAGACGGTCAACGTCGAAGTGCGCAAGAAGAAAACCTACGTCAAGCGCGATCCGGCCGAGCTTGAAGCCGAGCGCCAGCGCGAGCTGGACGAACAACGCGCCGCAGAAGCCGAAGACGCCCGCAAGGCGGCCGTTGAAGCCCAGCGCCGTGAAGAAGAAGCCGCCCGTGTGGCCGCCCAGGCTGCTACCGAGCAGAAGCCGTCCGAGCAACCTGTTGCCGAGGCCCCTGTGGCCCAGGCGGAGCCGGTTGCTGCGGCTCAGCCGCAAGAGCCAGCCAAGCCGGTGGTTATAGCACCGCCTGCTGACAAGCCTGACCATTCCAAGAAAAAGGACGCGCATCGCAAGCCGACCCGCGCCGAGGAAGAGGAAGAGCGCAGCCGCAAGCGCGCCGGTGGTCATGCGACCAAGGGCCGTGTTGCTCCGCGCGTCAGCGAAGATGATGAAGCCATGGCCCGTCGCCGTGGTGGCGGTGGCAAGCTCAAGGCCAACAAGAAACGTAATCAGCACGGCTTCGAGAAGCCGACAGGACCGATAGTGCGCGATGTGGTAATTGGCGAGACCATCACTGTGGCCGAACTGGCGCAGAAGATGTCGATCAAGGCCGCTGAGGTCATCAAGTACATGTTCAAGCAAGGCAACATGGTGACCATCAACCAGGTACTGGATCAGGACACCGCCAGCATCATTGCCGAAGACATGGGCCACAAGGTCAAGCATGTGCGCGAAAGTGACCTGGAAGATGCGCTGGTAACAGCGTCCCAGTCGCATGAAGGCGAAATGGTCAGCCGCGCACCGGTTGTCACGGTCATGGGTCACGTTGACCACGGCAAGACCTCGCTGCTCGACTATATCCGTCGCGCCAAGGTCGCCTCTGGCGAAGCCGGTGGCATTACCCAGCACATTGGTGCCTACCACGTTGAAACTGAACGCGGCATGGTGACCTTCCTGGATACCCCCGGTCACGCCGCGTTTACCGCCATGCGTGCCCGTGGTGCCAAGGCCACTGATATCGTGATTCTGGTGGTAGCGGCCGATGACGGCGTGATGCCGCAGACCCAGGAAGCTGTCCAGCATGCCAAGGCCGCTGGCGTTCCGCTGGTGGTTGCCGTGAACAAGATCGACAAGGAAGACGCCGATCCGGACCGCATCAAGCATGACCTGTCTGCACTCCAGGTCATTCCTGAAGAGTGGGGCGGCGACACCATGTTCATGCACGTATCGGCCAAGGTCGGTACCGGTATCGACGAACTGCTTGAAGCCGTTCTGCTGCAGGCCGAAGTACTTGAACTCAAGGCCCAGCCTTCGGTTCCGGGTCGCGGTGTGGTAGTGGAATCGCGTCTGGACAAGGGCCGCGGCCCGGTGGCGACCGTACTGGTTCAGAACGGTACCCTGCGTCAGGGCGATATCGTCCTGGCCGGCGTCAACTATGGCCGTGTACGTGCCATGTATGACGAGAACGGCAAGCCGATCAAGGAAGCCGGTCCGTCCATTCCCGTCGAGATTCTCGGCCTGGATGGCACCCCGGATGCCGGTGATGAGCTGACCGTGGTCACCGACGAGAAGAAAGCCCGTGAAGTGGCGCTGTTCCGTCAGGGCAAGTTCCGCGAGATCAAACTGGCCCGTCAGCAGTCGGCCAAGCTAGAGAACATGTTCGACAACATCGGCCAGGACGAGAAGAAGACCCTCAATATCGTCCTCAAGTCCGATGTCCGTGGTTCGCTGGAAGCCCTGCAAGGCTCGCTCAGCGATCTGGGTAACGAGGAAGTTCAGGTCAAGATCATTTCCGGTGGCGTGGGTGGTATCACCGAAACCGACGCCAACCTGGCACTGGCGTCCAACGCCGTGATCTTCGGCTTCAACGTGCGTGCCGATGCAACCGCGCGCAAGATCGTTGAAAGTGAAGGCATTGACCTGCGTTACTACAGCGTCATTTACGACATCATCGACGACGTCAAGAAGGCCCTCGGCGGCATGCTCGGCAGCGATGTACGCGAGCAGATCCTCGGTGTGGCCGAGGTTCGCGACGTGTTCCGCTCACCCAAGTTTGGTGCAGTTGCCGGCTGTATGGTGATTGAAGGCACGGTCCACCGTAACCGCCCGATTCGCGTTCTGCGCGAAGACGTGGTGATTTACGAAGGCGAGCTGGAATCCCTGCGTCGCTTCAAGGACGACGTCGGCGAAGTGCGTAACGGCATGGAGTGCGGTATCGGCGTGAAGAACTACAATGACGTTAAACCGGGTGACCGCATCGAAGTCTTCGAGCGCATCCAGGTTCAGCGCAGTCTGTAACCGCCGTTCGCGGCGTCATACGGCAGGTTCATGGGCACAGCCAACAGGCTGGCCGGTGAACTTGCCGTTGGCGTTTTCGTTGAGTTGATTTTTTTATCGGCCACAGCCGTGGCCAGAGACAGAATGTAATGGCAAAAGAATACAGTCGTACCCACCGCGTAGCGGATCAGATGCAGCGTGAACTGGCGCTGTTGATCCAGCGTGAGGTACGTGATCCGCGTATCGGCATGATCACCGTCACTGCGGTCGACGTCAGTCGTGATCTGGCCCACGCCAAGGTGTTTATTACCCTGATGGGCGACGTGACGGCCGAAGAAATCGCCCAGAATCTGTCGATCCTCAAGGATGTGGCCGGTTACCTGCGCATGCAGTTGGGTAAGGTCATGAAGTTGCGCAGTGTGCCGCAGCTGCATTTTCATTATGACGAAAGCGTGCGCCGTGGCGTGCACCTGTCGTCGCTGATCGAACGTGCCGTCGCGGAAGACCGTCAGCACCAGTCGGATGGCGAGGACTGATCTGTGTCGGCACCGCGTAGCAAGCGCCGCGATATCGATGGCGTACTGATTTTCGACAAGCCGCTGGGCATGAGCTCCAACAATGCCCTGCAGAAGGTGCGTTGGCTGTTCAATGCCGCCAAGGGCGGCCATACCGGTAGTCTTGATCCGTTGGCCAGCGGCGTACTGCCGCTGTGCCTGGGCGAGGCCACCAAGTTTTCCCAGTATCTGCTGGATGCCGACAAGGCCTACGTCACCGAAGCCCGTCTGGGCATGACCACCACCACCGGCGATGCCGAGGGTGATGTCATCGAAATGAAACCGGTAAATGTCAGTCTGGAACAGGTCAACGCGGTACTGCCGAGCTTTACCGGCGATATCGAACAGATTCCGCCCATGTATTCGGCGCTCAAGCATGACGGTCAGCCGTTGTACAAACTGGCCCGTGCCGGTGAAACTGTGGAGCGCAAGCCGCGATCTGTTACTATTACCCAGCTAAAATTGTTGGGTCTGGACGGTGATCGTCTGCAGCTGGAAGTCCACTGTACCAAGGGCACCTATATTCGCACCCTGGTTGAAGATATTGGTCTGGCGCTGGGCTGTGGTGCGCATGTATCGGCGCTGCGGCGGATCAAGGCCGGGCCCTTCGATTTGAGTCAGTCGATCACCCTGGAAACCCTTGAAGCATTGCACGCCGAGGGTGGACATGAGGCACTGGATCACCTGTTGCTGCCCAGCGACAGCGGCCTGCTGGATTGGCCGGTGGTGGACCTGACCGAGCAGACCGCCTATTACCTGAACCACGGCCAGGCCGTGCGGGTTCCGGGTAGTCCGGCTTTCGGTATGGTGCGTTTGCGTGACCAGAGCGGCAAATTTATCGGCATCGGCGAAATGACCGACGATGCCCGCGTTGCCCCCAAGCGCCTGATGCGCTTTGAAGGCTGACGCGATGTAGTTGACCCATCAGGGTCACAACGAGGATGGCTGTTAACAGGCATGGTCACTCCTCGATTTAAAACACGGGATTCGTTCCCGGCCTGTTCACTCAGAGGAAAGCTGTCATGGCACTGAGCGTCGAAGAGAAAGCTGCAATTGTAACCGAATACGCGCGTGGCGAAGGTGACACCGGTTCTCCGGAAGTCCAGGTAGCGCTGTTGACTGCAAACATCAACAAGCTGCAGGGTCACTTCAAGGAAAACAAGAAGGATCACCATTCCCGTCGTGGTCTGATCCGGATGGTAAACCAGCGTCGTAAGCTGCTGGACTACCTGAAGTCGAAAGACATTCCGCGTTACTCCAGCTTGATCAGCAGTCTGGGTCTGCGTCGCTAAGCGACAGGTCCCGTTTGGACATGGCCGGGTCCGAAACCCGGTCATGCCCAGAGTTTCCCCAAAGGCAAAAACAGAGAGAGAAGACACCGTGAAACCGGTTATCAAACAATTCAAATTAGGTAATAACACCGTCACCCTGGAAACCGGTCGTATCGCCCGCCAGGCTTCCGGTGCTGTACTGGTCAGCATTGATGATGCTGTCAGCGTGCTGTGCACCGTGGTAGGCGCCAAGAAGGCCGAAGCCGGCCGTGACTTCTTTCCCCTGTCCGTGCATTACATCGAAAAAACCTACGCCGCCGGCCGTATCCCCGGTGGTTTCTTCAAGCGTGAAGGCCGTCCGACCGAAAAAGAGACCCTGACCTCGCGCCTGATCGATCGTCCGATCCGCCCGCTGTTCCCCGAAGGCTTCATGAATGAAGTCCAGGTCGTGTGTACGGTTGTCTCTACCGACAAGAGCACCGATCCGGATATCGCCGCTATGCTCGGTACCTCCGCCGCCCTAGCGATTTCCGGCATTCCGTTCGACGGCCCGATTGCCGGCGCACGCGTTGGCTTTGACGCCAACAACGGTTACATCCTCAACCCCAACTACGAACAGCTGAAAGACTCGCGTCTGGACATGGTCGTAGCCGGTACTGAAGACGCCGTACTGATGGTTGAATCCGAAGCCAAGGAACTGACCGAAGACCAGATGCTGGGTGCCGTACTGTTCGCCCACATGGAATTCCAGACCGCCATCCAGGCTATCAAGGAACTCGCCGCTGAAACCGGCAAGGCCCGTTGGGACTGGACTGCACCTGCGGAAAATACCGCCCTGCTGGATGCGATCAAATCACAGTTTGGCGCTGGCATTGCCGAGGGTTACACCATCACCGACAAAATGGCCCGCTACACCCGCCTTGGCGAGTTGCGCACCCAGGCCATCGAAGCCCTGGCTGGTGACGAAGAGGGCAAGCCCTCCGCTGGTGAGGTCAAGGACGCCTTCGGCGAGATCGAGTACCGCACCGTGCGTGAAAGCATCGTCAACGGCAACCCGCGTATCGACGGTCGCGACACCAAGACCGTTCGCCCGCTGAACATCGAAGTCGGCGTACTGGATCGCACCCACGGCTCGGCCCTGTTTACTCGTGGCGAAACGCAGGCGCTGGTTGTGACCACCCTGGGTACCGCCCGTGATGCACAGCTGCTGGACACCCTGGAAGGCGAGAAGAAAGACCCCTTCATGCTGCACTACAACTTCCCTCCCTACTCCGTAGGCGAGTGCGGTCGTATGGGCGGCACCGGTCGTCGTGAAGTCGGCCACGGCCGTCTGGCCCGTCGCGGTATCGCTGCCGTGATGCCGAACATGGATGACTTCCCCTACACTATCCGCGTGGTATCGGAAATCACCGAGTCCAACGGCTCCAGCTCCATGGCTTCCGTGTGCGGCGCCTCTCTGGCTCTGATGGACGCCGGCGTACCACTGAGCGCTCCGGTAGCCGGTATCGCCATGGGTCTGGTCAAGGAAGGCGACAAGTTCGCTGTTCTGACCGACATCCTCGGTGACGAGGATCACCTCGGCGACATGGACTTCAAGGTAGCCGGTACCAGCAAGGGCGTGACCGCGCTGCAGATGGACATCAAGATCAAGGGCATCACCGAAGAGATCATGGAAATTGCCCTGGGCCAGGCCCTGGAAGCACGCCTGAACATCCTCGGCCAGATGAACCAGATCCTTGGCGAGTCGCGCAAGGAGCTGTCCTCCAACGCACCGACCATGATCAGCATGAAGATCGACTCCGACAAGATTCGTGACGTGATCGGCAAGGGCGGCGCGGTTATTCGCAGCATCTGTGAAGATACCGGGGCCTCCATCGACATCACTGACGACGGTTCCGTCAAGATCTTCGCTCCAACCAAGGACGCTGCCAACGCGGCCAAGGCCCGGGTTGACGAGATCACCGCTGAAGCGGAAATCGGCAAGATCTACGAAGGCAAGGTCGAGCGCATCGTCGACTTCGGCGCCTTCGTCAACATCCTGCCCGGCAAGGACGGCCTGGTACACATTTCTCAAATCGCCAACCAGCGTATCGAGAAAGTCACCGACGTGCTGACCGAAGGTCAGATGGTGCGTGTACTGGTACTGGACGTGGACAACCGCGGCCGTATCAAGCTGTCGATCAAGGACGTGGAAGGTGTAGACGCTGCCAGCGCCTGAGCCATCGCGTAAGTGAAAAAGCCCCGGCTTATGGTCGGGGCTTTTTAGTTTGTATAGGGCAGTCAGCCAGCACGCATACTGTGACGCAGTCAGGTCTTAGATGGGAATAGCCAGAATCAGCGCAATCCCGATCAGCGTCGCACAGGTAATCAACAGCTGATTGGTTACAGGCTCCTTGAGCTCATACACGACCTGCTTTTGCTCGGCGTAGGTTTTACCGGTCAGCAGGATCAACGCGGCCAAGGGCGTCAGTAACACCAGCGTGGCAGTAACAAACCAGCGTTGGCGATACCACGCCACCTGGTCATAGGTCAGTTCAGTCTTTTCAAAAAGTTTTTCGTTCATCGCTGCGGCGTCCTTCTGCGGGTTGTCAGCCAGGCCAAAAAAAGCAGCGCGCATTGTGGCATGCATGCCAGGCGCCGTGTTTTCAAGGACGCAGAGCTGTGATCCACGCCACATTTGGTTGTCCTTTAAACCACTAGGCAATTGATAAGCCCGGCAACCCTGGTCGATCAAAAAATACACTAGCACTTTGCCAGCGCATAAAAGCCATGTTATACCTGACGCACTGGCCAAGCTCGCTTGACAGCATTCCCTCCATTTTGGGCAAGGACTGCCGACAAACCCGCTTGAATAATCATTGCCCAGACAGACGCTGTGCGCATTGTCATGCGCAAAAGGTGGGGCGGTAGCGTGCCTGGCGCGGCACCTTCTGGCTTCCGTCCTTGGCAATAACCGTCTGCAAAACGGTCGGTGCGACCGATATATCTAAGCCAAAGCTAAAATGTCTATTTTTATAAGCGAATTCAGAAGGTTAGGATCATGCTAAGAAATGGGGATATGAGTCGCAGCGACCGTTTTGTAAGGTGTCCTGCAAATGCTTACTGAGCTACAAGCCTTAATTTACTGGGCCTTCAGAGGAGTCGGGGTTAAATTTTAAAATGACTAAACGATCACCGAGATATGAGTCGGTGCGACTACTATACAAATGTTATGTGTTCAGCACGTTGACGAATAAGGAGTTGAAATGAAAATCAAGGATTTGATCAAGAAGCTGCAGCAGTTTGATCCAGAGCAGTCCGTGGCCTGCTACTCGGAAGACGAGGGCCTTAAGTTCGATGGCGGTCCTGTTCAAATATTCGAGATTTTGAATATTTCTGAATCTGATGCCGAATCGAGCAGACTAAACGATGGCGCAGGCAAGCCTTGGCTTAAGTTCGGAAAATCTGATAGCTCGTCAAAATTTGTTCTTATTGAAATCACATCTGATATTTAGGTACATAGATTCAACACATAACCAATCACTGCATGGGACCGGCTCTCCGCCGCTTCGCGGCTACAAACCGGCCCATGAGTTCACACGTTAGCTTAAAATTCAAAGGAGAGTTAGTTAATGGCAAATGGTTGGAAGGTAGCAGCAAGAATTGCCGGAGGTCCACTCGTCGGTCTAATTATCGATGGAGTAGAGGCTTCCTCAAAATCGATGGATGATGCGTCCGAAAAAAATATTGAATCCTTGAGAGAAGAAGCAGCGAAACAACAGATCAAAATGGATTACTCTCAGCACCAAGCCCGTGTTGCTCAAGAACTGGCTATAGCAAAGAGGATCGAAAACGCGACAGAGGTTGAGATTGAGGAGTATTACGATAATAGTGGAAAAGGTTCTGCTGGCCTGAATGTCAATGTAGAAACTCAAACAGGATCGTTAGGGGTATCTGGCGAAAATAGACGTGTATCTAAGCGAATATATCGTTTCAAAGGCATAGCAGAAAACGAGTTTGAAACATATGAGCAAAGTGCCAATGATCAAAATCAAAGCTAACAAGGCGCTGCACCGGACAAGCCGGTGAGCGCGGCGTTAGCCCGAAGATG
>NZ_BAAJMD010000019.1:0-63841 GCF_057548395.1 Halopseudomonas sp. 4NH20-0008 | reverse complement strand
CACAGTGAGCGGCGCATTCTACGCTAACCGCCTACCCTGTCAACCCCTAAATTATCGCTAACTTATTGATTGCAAAGCGCTTTATGCAAAGCACCCCGACCGGG
Organism: Halopseudomonas sp. 4NH20-0008; assembly: GCF_057548395.1. Lineage (NCBI taxonomy): Bacteria > Pseudomonadati > Pseudomonadota > Gammaproteobacteria > Pseudomonadales > Pseudomonadaceae > Halopseudomonas > Halopseudomonas sp. 4NH20-0008. The sequence goes on along the minus strand of NZ_BAAJMD010000019.1, from coordinate 63,737 downwards.
CAGACGCGCATTATAGGGGCTATAAAAAAACCGTCAATAGCGTATGACGGTTTTTTTTACTGAAAGCGCTGGACAAGGATCAGTCCTGCGGCTGTTCCTTGTCTTTCTTCTTCCAGCGCCACAGGGCCTGAACCGGCCCCGACGCACTGTAAACGATGAAGATGAGCCAAAGAATTCGAGATGGATCGGTAGATATGATGGCGAACACCAGCACCACAATCAGAATCACGAAGAACGGGACTCGTCCCTTCAAATCAAGATCCTTAAAGCTGTAATACCGTACATTACTGACCATCAGCAAACCGCCAAGCGCAGTCAGCATACCCACCAACAGAGCTATTTCACCTCCATCAATACCAAACTCACTCAACGCCCAGACCATTCCAGCAACCAAGCCAGCTGCCGACGGACTGGCGAGCCCCGTGAAGTAACGCTTGTCTTCACTGTCTATTTGCGTATTGAAGCGCGCCAGGCGCAGCGCCGCTCCCGCAACATAAATGAACGCGAATACCCAACCAATCTTGCCAAGATCCGCCAATGCCCAGCTGAACACAACCAATGCAGGGGCAACACCAAAGGCCACCATATCCGATAACGAGTCGTACTCAGCGCCAAAAGCGCTCTGGGTATTGGTCAGGCGAGCAACGCGTCCGTCCAGCCCATCCAGCACCATCGCCACAAAGACGGCGATAGCAGCATTGGAGAAGTTACCGTCCATGGCACTGACGATGGCATAAAAACCCGAGAACAGAGCTGCGGTGGTAAACAGGTTGGGCAATAGATAGATACCACGGTGCCGCACCTTTTTCCCATCCGGACCTGGACTCTCTTCAATATGCTCGTCGATCGGCAGCAGACTGAGCGGATCAATCGCCTCCGGCTTCTTATCGTGCTCCTGATTATCACTCATGCTATTACCTTGTTGGGTGTAGATATTAGTCAGTGTGGCAAGATGCCCGGCAAATGAACAGCACACCAATGCATCGGACATAAAAAAACGCGGCCAGAGCCGCGTTTTAAGCAACAAGCGCCGATCAGTTCTTGCTCTTGTCGACGATCTTGTTGGCAGCAATCCACGGCATCATACCGCGCAGCTTCTCGCCTACAACCTCAATCCCGTGTGCAGCGTTGTTGCGACGCGCAGCCGTCATTGATGGGTAGTTGTGTGCACCCTCGGCAATAAACATCTTGGCGTATTCGCCAGACTGAATACGCTTGAGTGCATTGCGCATGGCTTCACGGGACTCGGCATTGATTATTTCCGGACCAGTAACGTACTCACCATACTCGGCGTTGTTAGAGATCGAGTAGTTCATATTGGCGATACCGCCTTCGAACATCAGGTCAACGATCAGCTTCAGCTCATGCAGACACTCGAAGTACGCCATTTCCGGCGCATAACCGGCTTCAACCAGCGTTTCAAAGCCGGCCTTGACCAGCTCAACAGCACCACCGCAAAGAACCGCCTGCTCGCCGAACAGATCGGTTTCGGTTTCATCCTTGAACGTGGTTTCGATGATACCGGTACGACCACCACCTACACCTGAGGCATAAGACAGGGCAACATTTTTGGCATTGCCAGAGGCATCCTGGAAGATTGCGATCAAATCAGGAATACCACCACCCTTGACGAACTCGGAACGCACTGTGTGGCCCGGCGCCTTGGGCGCGATCATGATCACGTCAAGATCCTTGCGCGGCACGATCTGGTTGTAATGAATGGCAAAACCATGGGCAAAGGCCAGGGTGGCGCCTTGCTTGAGGTTGGGCTCAATTTCATTGCGATAGAGCTGGGACTGGAACTCATCAGGCGTGAGAATCATGACCACGTCGGCAGCCGCAACAGCTGCCGGAACGTCGCTGACCTTCAAACCATGGGCTTCTGCCTTGGCAATAGAAGACGAGCCAGGACGCAGACCAACAGTCACGTCTACACCTGAATCCTTGAGGTTGCAGGCATGGGCATGACCCTGTGAGCCGTAACCGATGATGGCTACTTTTTTGCCCTGGATGATGCTCAGATCACAATCTTTATCATAATAAACGTGCATGGAATTCCCCTGTTTACTGTGCAGGCCACCGCGGGCCTGCTGTCTAAATTAGATGCTCAACACTTTTTCGCCGCGGGCGATGCCCGATACGCCGGTGCGCACCACCTCGATGACCGTAGTCGGTCCTATTGCTTCAATAAAACTGTCCAGCTTGTCTGATGTACCGGCTAACTGCACGGTATACACACTGCTGGTCACATCAACGATCTGGCCACGGAAAATATCCGTAGTCCTCTTGACCTCGGCACGCTGCGCGCCGGTAGCCTTGATCTTGACCAGCATCAGCTCACGCTCGATATGCGCGCCCTCTGACAGGTTCACCAATTTGACCACCTCAATCAGTTTGTTGAGGTTTTTGGTGATCTGCTCGATGACGTCGTCATGACCAATGGTAGTCAGCGTCAAACGCGACAAAGTCGGGTCTTCGGTCGGCGCCACGGTCAGGGTTTCAATATTGTAGTTACGCTGCGAAAACAACCCGACCACACGGGACAGTGCACCAGGCTCGTTCTCCAGCAATACGGAAATAATATGTCTCATCAGGTGCGCTCCGTCTTGCTCAGCCACATGTCACGCATCGAACCATCCTTGATCTGCATGGGATAGACGTGCTCTGAATTGTCGACACGGATATCCATGAACACCAGCCGATCGGTCATGGCAAAAGCGCGCTCCATAGCCGGCTTGAGGTCCTCTAGCTTGTCAACACGGATGCCAACATGACCATAGGATTCGGCCAACTTGATGAAGTCCGGCAAGGACTCCATATAGGAATGCGAATGACGAGCACCATACTGCATATCCTGCCACTGACGAACCATGCCCAGGGCCTGATTGTTCAGGGTGATGATCTTGACCGGCAAGTTGTATTGCAGGCAGGTTGACAGCTCCTGAATGTTCATCTGGATACTGCCCTCACCGGTGACACAGGCCACCTGCGCGTCGGGATAATGCAATTTGACACCCATGGCCGCCGGCAGGCCGAAGCCCATAGTGCCCAGGCCACCCGAATTGATCCAGCGATTAGGCTTGTCAAAGGGATAGTACTGCGCAGCAAACATCTGGTGCTGCCCTACGTCGGAGGTCACATAGGCATCACCTTGAGTGACTTCCCACAGAGTCTCGATAACTTTTTGCGGCTTGATGATGCTGCCATCCCCTTCTTCATAGGGAAACATCTTGCCATCACCACGCCACTCACCAATCTGCTTCCACCAACTGGCCAGCGACTCCTTGGCCGGACGCAAATTGTGCTCCTTGACCATGGCAACCATTTCGGTCAGGACACTGTCTACCGGACCAACAATTGGAATATCGGCCTTGATGGTCTTGGAGATGGAAGCCGGATCGATGTCGACGTGAATGATCTTGGCGTTCGGGCAGAACTTACTTGCACCATTGATAACGCGATCATCAAAGCGTGCGCCGATACAGAGAATCGCATCACTGTGATGCATGGTAACGTTGGCGGTATAACTGCCGTGCATACCCAGCCAGCCGATAAACTGCGGATCCGTACCCGGAAAAGCGCCAAGCCCCATCAGCGTATTGGTTACCGGTACACCCAACTCACGCGCCAGCTCGGTCAATTGCGCCGAAGCACCACCGAGAACGACACCACCACCGGAGTAAATGATTGGCCGTTTGGCCTCGACCAGCATGTCCAGCGCTTTGCGAATCTGACCAGAATGGCCACGAACAGCAGGATTGTATGAACGTAGCTTGATCTTTTTCGGATAGCTGTACTCAAACTTGTCTGCCGGGTTGGTCATATCCTTGGGGATATCAATCACAACCGGACCAGGGCGACCGCTCTGGGCAATAAAGAACGCCTTCTTGATGGTCTCGGGGATTTCCCGCGGATCCTTGATAATGAAGCTATGCTTCACGATCGGGCGCGAAATGCCCACCATATCAGTTTCCTGAAAGGCATCAGTACCGACCATCACGGACGGCACTTGCCCTGCCAGAACCACCATGGGGATGGAGTCCATATAGGCAGTAGCGATGCCGGTAATAGTATTGGTCGCGCCAGGGCCCGATGTCACCAGAACCACACCAGCCTTGCCCGAAGCGCGCGCATAGCCGTCTGCCATATGCGCAGCCGCCTGTTCATGCCGGACCAGAATATGCTCGACATCGCTCTGACGGAAAATTGCGTCATAGACGTGCAGCAGGGCTCCGCCGGGATACCCGTAAATATATTTAACACCCTCGTCACGCAACGAGCGGACGACCATCTCAGCGCCGGATAAAAGCTCCACTTAGAATCACCTCTAGCATGCCACACACCATTGGCGTGCAGCAGGGTACCTGTTTACTGCTCGGCAGAGCATGGGCAACGGTAGTTGCCATGCCTCGGCTTTGACTACGTGCAATGGAGACGGATCCTGTGATCGGTGCCGGAACCGCCTCACCCAGCGCGAGGTAGCGCGTGCGGGTGCCAGGCCAGGATATGGCGGGTTTCGCCTCCTGGATTGAGCAACAAAGCCGACTGATCCGGGTACCGTGTGGGTCCCGCTGAACAGACTGCTTATGTGAACCACGAATTGTTTACACTCAGGCCCGACAAGTCAAGCCAAGATGGATAAAAGCAGCCGATATCACAGCGCATTGCAAACAGGCATTCGCAATATGGCACTATTGGTTATAGTTATGTCTAAACAGAACCGAATAACAAGGATGGATCACGCATGTACAGAATACTCATTGCCCTGACCCTGGGCCTGATCAGCAGCCTGGCTGCTGCGGAACAGATGTACCGCTGGGTAGATGACAACGGCGTCCAGCAATTTGGCCAGCAGCCGCCAGATGGACGGGCTTACCAGCGCATCAACATCACCTCGTCCCCGCCACCGGGCGGCTCGTTGAGACAGCCCGAACAGCCTGCGATTGAGCCCCCTGCAGAAGAACCACCTGTGGTCGCCGAGCAAGAGCTCACCGAAGAACAGCAGCGCCAACGAACAGAGCAGTGCAACAAGGTCAGAGCCAATCTTCAGGCCATGCAGACCAACCCAAGACTCAGCCGGGTAAATGAGGATGGCGAGATGGTCAGGCTGGGCGAGGAAGAGCGTCAGCAACTTATGGAAGAGGCACAGCGCGATCTTGAAACCCTGTGCAAAGACTGATCAGGCCAGCTTGAGCGCCAACTGATCGATCTGAGCCAATACCGCCAGCAAAGCCTGCTGGCGGCGCCCCAAATACCTCAGGGCCTCCTCTGCCATCGGAACAATCTGGCTGGCAGGCATTCGCTCACTGTGCTCGATCAAGATAGTCATACCGGGAATAAACACCCATTGCAGCCAGGCTGAGAAGCTCAGCGTATCCATGCAAAAAGGCATCTGGCTGTTCAAGCACTGAGCAGAGGGCCGCTCAAGCTCCCATAACTGCAATGCACGCAATTCCAACTCAAGGGCAGACACGGCATTAGCCATGTCTGCCCAAAGTGCTTGCGTCACAGGCTGACTCGAGCCCGCTGCCGCGCTTCGGCTGCGCCAGCCTGATTACCCTGCTGCTCACGCGCTTGCGCAATAAGCTCCCAAAGACCGGCCTGCAAGGTGGCTCGCCCAGCAGCAAATGACAGCCCTCGCTGTGCCATCTGCTCAGCTTGAGCAGCATCACCTTGAGCCAGACGAACCTGGGCCAGACGATAGAAGACCTGCGGTTCCCGCGGGGCAATGCGCATGGCACGCTCAAGACTGGAAGACGCACCACCCAGATCCCCACGCCCTTCCTGTTCACGTGCGGTGGTCAACAGCGCCAACACCGGGCCAGCCAACTGCTCGTCGCCCTGCAGATTACTGCCCGGCGGCGAAAATACGCCGCTGCCCGACTGGACCGGTGGCTGGACATCTACCGGATAAGATTGCACCGGCATTGAGCCCCCTGCACCATCAGGCACCATGACGACCACTCCAGCATCTTGTGGGGCGGTCACGCCGGGCGCCTGTGTTTGCATACCCGCACCCGTACGCATGTCTTCATTCGATACCGGTCTTCCCGAGTCGACCACGGGAATAAAACCACCGCCGCCGGCACAGCCTGTCAGTACCAGCGCCAGCCCAATCAGTATCCCTGCCCTTTTCATACCCATACTCACGTCCCTCATGTTATTGCAGCCATCCGCGGATCACATCCATCACCCGGTTGCCACCCTCGCGAATGGCCTCTGCTGGCGTATCAATTAATGGCCTGCACCCTGGCCCCGGCAAGGGCTCATAGCCCGAACGAAAAGGCACCTGAACGGTATCCGGGCAGCTTGAATCACTGCCTGCACCCGTGGTCCGGTCAACCCAAGCCAATTGCACGCCCTGCGGCGGGTAGCCGGAAAGGCCGCGCGGATGCGCCTCGGCCATAAAGGCAGTCCATACTTGCAGTGCCCCGGAGGAGCCAGTCAAACGAGTAGAGCCATTATCATCCCGACCCAACCATGAGACTGCAAGCAAGTCGTCAGAATAACCAGCAAACCAGCTGTCACGCAGGTCATTGGTGGTGCCGGTCTTGCCGGCCAGGCGCACATTGCCGGGGATACGATTATAGGCCGAGCGCCCAGTGCCCTCAGTCATGACACGGGACATCGCATCCTGAATCAGGTAGATGCTGGCTGTGTCAAAGCGCTGTTGCAATTCGAAATCATAGCGGCGCAGCGGCTCACCCTGGGCGGTCAGCACGTTTCGAATAGCCCGCAAGGGCGTATTAAAACCACCGCTGGCCATGGTCTGGTACATCTCAGTGACCTGTATCGGGGTCATTGAGCCAGACCCTAAAAGCATGGATGGGAAGGGCCGCCAGTCATGACTGACCCCCATGCGCTCAACCGTCTTCAGCACATTTGGCACACCAAGATCCACCCCGAGACGCACGGCGGCCTGGTTATAGGAGCGACTCAGCGCCTGGTGCAACGGCACCCAACCATGACTCTCGCGATCATAATTCTGCGGCGTCCAGGTTTTGCCGGGTTCAGCCTCGAGGGTAATCGGCGCATCTTCCAGCAGGGTCATCAGCGAATACCGCTGCGGCTGCTCCAGTGCCGTCAGATAAATAGCCGGCTTGATCAAGGAGCCAATTGGCCGAGAAGCATCCAGGGCCCGATTAAAGCCTGAGAACCTGGGATTACTGCCGCCAACCAGCGCCAGCACTTCACCGTTTTGCGCACTGGTGACGACCATGGCGCCCTCAAGTGGCACCTCCCCCTCAGCTGGTCCAAGACGCTGAACACTGTCCTGCACAGCCTTTTCCGCCTTGCTCTGCAGCAAGGGGTCGAGACTGGTGAAGACGCGCAAACCCTCGCTGCTGAGGTCTTCATCACGGTAATCCTGACGCAACTGACGCTTCACCAGGTCCATGAATGCCGGATAATTGGTATCGGCCAGCGTGCCACGGGCGGTCACATCCAACGGCCTTTCGCGGGCCAGGCGGGCCTGCTCCTCGCTGACCATACCCTGTTCAGCGAGCATACCCAGTACCAAGTCACGGCGCGCCTTGGCCCGCTCAGGATGACGACGCGGGTTGAACAGGGACGGGCCCTTGACCATACCGACCAACAGGGCAACCTGGTGCAGCTGCAATTCATGCAGCGGCTGAGTAAAATAATACTGACTTGCCAGACCGAAACCATGAACGGCACGGCGACCATCCTGACCCAGAAACACTTCGTTCAGGTAAGCCTCGAGAATGTCTTCCTTGGAATAATGCAATTCCAATAACACCGCCATAATGGCTTCGGTGCCCTTGCGCACCAGACTTCGCTCATTGGTCAGATAAAAGTTCTTCACCAGCTGTTGCGTCAAGGTGCTGCCGCCCTGCACCAGTCCACCCGCCGTCAGGTTGACATAGATGGCCCGGGCAATACCCCGTGGCGAAATGCCAAAGTGCTGAAAGTAATCCCGATCCTCCACCGCAATCAGCGCTTCGACCAGATAGGGCGGGGCCTGATCCAGGCGAATCAGAATGCGGTCCTCATTATGCGCAGGGTAGATACCACCAATCATCAGCGGCTCCATGCGCGCCATGACCGGATCATTTCCACCACTCAATGACGCCACCTGCTGGCCACTGAAGCGCACACTCAAGCGCTGGGCCGGCTCAACGCCCTCGATAAACTGGAACCCACGGGTATGCACCTCTACCTGATTGCCCGAAACGGCCATCTGACCAGGCTGACGCACCGCTGATACGGTTCGATAGCCCAGGGCGCTCAACTCGATAACAAAGTCATCGCGGGTAAGGTGCTGTCCTGCATAGAGCTCCAGCGGCCGGGCAAATACCTTGGCAGGAACGGACCAGCGCTTGCCGGAAAACTTTTCCTGCACAATCGCGTCCAGATAGACCGCCAGGCCGATGAACAACACCAAGCCAACCAGCCCCAGCTTAAACGCCCAAGCCAACAGCCGCCGGCTGCGCGTTTTACCTGTTTTTGCACTGCGTTTTCTAGCCATAGTTCCCGTACTGCCAAAGTGTTAACAAGGATTGCCAAAGGGGCAACCGGCATAGCGCCAAGGTTGGCCTGAACCATGCCAACCCGCATAATGCGTCCTTTGCCCGTTAAAGCAAGGACAAACCGTGAGCCTGACACTGCTGAAAGCACTGCAAAACCCTGATCTTTTCGACCACCCGGTGACCGAGTTTACCCTGATGGAAACGCATATCTCCTGGGTTCTGCTGACCGGCGATTACGTCTACAAGGTCAAGAAGCCAGTTAACTTCGGCTTTCTCGACTACAGCTCACTGGAAAAACGTGCGCATTATTGTCGTGAAGAAGTTCGCCTGAACCGCAGACTGGCACCCGAGATGTACCTTGATGTCATCGCAGTCCATGGCACTGAAGCCCAACCAAACCTCAAGGGTAATGGCCCGATCATCGAGTATATGGTCAAGACCAGACAGTTCCGCCAGCAAGACCTGCTCGGCAACATGCAGCACGCCGGAACCCTGACAAACGATCACATCGACAGTCTTGCCGCACGCCTGGCCGCGTTTCACCAATTGGCGCAGCCAGTAGCCAAGGACGCGCCCTGGGGTACACCGGACAACCTGCATTCGCCAGTAGCCGATAATTTCACGCATATCCGGCCTTTGCTCAGCGATGCTTCAGACCTGTCGCAACTCACACAACTTGAAAGCTGGGCGCATAGTACCTTTCAGCGCCTGATTCCCCAACTGGCACAACGCCGAAGCCAGGGTTTTGTGCGCGAATGCCATGGCGACATCTATCTGGATAATGTCACGCTCATCGACGGACAAGTGACCCTGTTTGATGGCATTGAGTTCAATGATGCCTTCCGCTGGATTGATGTCATGAGTGACGTCGCCTTCATGGCCATGGATCTGGAAGACCGCGGTCTCAAGGCCATGTCCCAGCGCTTCGTGAATGCCTACCTGGAGCACACAGGTGATTACGCCGGCCTGGCGGTACTGGACTATTACAAGGCCTACCGCGCCATGGTCAGGGCCAAGGTTGCATTGCTGCGCCTGGGTCAAGCCGGCGTCAGCGAAGAAGAGCGACGCCAGGTGCTTGATCGGTACCATAGTTATACCGCTCTTGCTGAACGCTATACTCACGTGCCATTGCGCTTCGGCATTCTCACTCAAGGCATCGCCGGATCCGGCAAAAGTACAGTTGCTTTACACCTTGTCGAGCATCTGGGTGCTATCCGCATCCGTTCGGATATTGAGCGCAAGAGGCTATTTGGCAAGCAAACAGACACTGGGCTGGACTCGGGCTTGTATGCCCCCGAACTGAGTGCGCAGACCTACACCCGCCTGGCGCAACTGAGTGATCAGATTCTCTCTGCCGGCTACCCCGTTGTGGTTGACGCAACCCACCTGAAGCAGGCCCAGCGTTCAGAAGTCAGGCAGGCAATTGAAGAACAGGGTGTGCCCTGTCTGATGCTTCAGTGCAATGCCTCGCTTGACCTGGTAGAACAACGCATTGAGGCACGCCGCAAGCACAGCAGCGACCCCTCAGACGCAGATATCGAGGTAGCCCGCCAACAGCTCCAAGCCATGGAGCCCCTTGATGAGGTCGAAAGTAGTCTGTGCATCCAGGTTGATACTGCTAATACCAACAGTCTGGACCAACTGATTGAGGAGCTGCACAAGCGTTTCTAGTCTGTCTTGCCCCTGACTGTACCTTCTGGCAGGAGCCATCTACACTGGATCGCGGGAACCAATAAAAAGAAGCCCGGACCATGCCTATTCTGACAAACACGCCGACCAGCCGGTCGGCCATGAACAGCTTGCACCTTGATGTCCTGCCACCCGTCACTGACCGGGAGGCTGTTGATGCTGAATGATGAGCTGTTAACCCTGCGCAACCTCGGTAAGACTTCGGCCCAATGGCTGCACGCCACAGGTATCCATAGTCGCGATCAGTTGCACCAGAAGGGTCCCGTTCAGGCTTATTGTGCTGTGCGCGCCCGAGGCTTTCGAGCCTCGAAGTCGCTGCTTTTTGCAATCGCCGGCGCCCTGCAGGACATACATTGGAATCAGCTGGACCCGCATTACAAGGCTGAACTGCTGGAACAATTACGCCGCCATGACAGTAGCTGAACAGAAGGCGAAGCAGCTCACATTGCCGCTGACCGGGACTTGCCATAGGCATGCCTCACATTTATGTTGGCAGTAGCTGTACCCGTTACAGTATCTTATGGGTAAAGACGCCCCCTTGACGCTCCTGACCAGCCGATGGCCATGACAGAGCACGATAGGAAAACCACAAAAAGGAATTCGCTTATGTATCTCATCGGTGATCAGCCACCCTACGCTGAAAATCTTATTGCCGCGTTACAGCGTATTCCTGAACAGCTACTGGACGGCCTCGAGCCCTGTGGCGAGCCCATCTCTCTGGATGCAGTGGACGATCTTTATCAGCACGTTGGCAATAATCGGATTTACCTGTTGCAGAGCGGCCTTATTCACGCCGTCATCGAAGACAAGCCGCTGTTCTATATTCAGGAAGGCGATCTGATTGGCCTGCGTCAGGGCCTTAATACCGCACCCTGCACCTACAAGAGTGAAGAATCACTGGTGCTGATCCCCTTTGATCGGGAAGCCCTGTTCAAGCATATCCACACCAGCAGTCAGCGCCAGGAACAATTTACCCAGTACATCCTCGGCCAAGCGGCTCTGATGTCCGACGCGCTGGCCCATAGCCGCCCACCGGAAGTCCGTCCGGTAACGGGATTCCAGCACTTCCAGGCTGGCGCAGAGCTGATTCGCCAGGGGGATGATGCCGATCACGTCTTCATTATCACTGAAGGCCATGCCGAAGCCTTTGTGCAAGGCATCAAGGTTGGCGACGTTCAGAAAGACGAAATTTTCGGTGCCATGGCCCTTTTTACGCGCGAAAAGCGCTCGGCCACTGTTATTGCCAGCGCGCCAACCACAGTAATGATGATTCCCAAGGAGCAGTTTCTGGCGCTGATGCAAAGCAATCCACGTATTGCTCACAGCCTGATCGAGAGCATGGCAAGGCGTATCGATCTGATGAACAAGGAATTGACCCACTACAAACAGAAAGCCATGAATTAATCGAATGAGAGGGGTTGACATGCAAATGATAATCTATATCATTTGCAACAAGTCATCGCGATGGTGACCAGAAAAAGCAGATCTAATCCTCTGTTTTTTTGGATGACCGACTGTCTTCGGACCCAGGTTATCTCCTCATCAGGCTAATCACGGACTTAAGCCCGCTCTCTGAGCGGGCTCTTTTTTGTCCTGAAATCATACAAAGCAAATCTTCCCTACCTGTCACGACTCTCTCATCTGGGCGCAATAATCGGTTTCTGGTGTTGCCGGCGTGACCCAGATGTAATCTGCCTGATCTGCATCGGCCAAATCCGCCCCACTCTCGTGCAACAACAGAACAACCGGGGCGCTGACCTGTTGCGGCCAATGCACGGGGGCACCGAGATCCTTGCGCACATGAAAGCTGCCAGCAATCAACAAGGCTGGCACCGGCGCAGCCGCCATAACCTGGGCCATACGCTGGTCACGTCCCTGCTGAATCGACAACATGGCGGGCACAGCTGTCTCCGGCAAAGCGCCACAGTGCGAGTCCAGCATGACCTGCGCAAGCAAGTCCCTCCCTTCTTCATCAATCACATCTGCCAGCGGCAGAGGATCTCGGTACAGCACCCCCATCTCCCCGCGAGTCAAATTGGCTGCCAGCAAACTGTGCGCTGTACTCAAGCCCCACTTGACCAGATCAGCGTATTGCGCCCAATCCCAACCCGCGCTCCAGGCCAACTGCTGCTGCAATTCCAGATCGTAAGGCAAGGATTGACCCTGCAATTGATCAATGGCCTGCTGCTGGTCCGGCCCCAGCATTTCCATAACCAGGGCAGCCTGCAGCCTGCGCTGCTGCAACGCACGCAGCAACCATAACTGCAGTCGATGATGGTCAATATTGTCGTGCTTCTCACCCACCAGCACATGCTCATGGTTCACCAGCCTGTCGATCAACTGCTCGGCTGAGAGCCACTCGCCACTGGCCGTATCCAGCACCTGGCCAAGCCGTGGGTGCTCAAGCCCGTGCTGATTGACCCAGCTCGGCACGGGTTCAGCACTGAGCATCGAGGGGACGAAAAGTACAAGAATAGTTAACAGCGTGCGCATGCCCACCTCAGATAATCACCAAAGGACAATCCTGCAACGGATGGCGCTCAACACGGGCGCTGACGCCAAATACAGTTTGAATACGATCACGCTCCAGCACCTCCCAGGGAGTACCCAGGACCGCCATGCGACCACGATGAAGCAGCATGATGCGGTCAGCATAGCGGGCGGCCAGGTTCAGGTCATGCAAGATGACCAATACGGCGCCTCCGCGCTCTGCCACCTTGCGGGCTTGAGCAAGGGCAACCTGTTGATGCGCCAGATCCAGAGAGGCTGTAGGCTCATCCAGCATCAAACAGCTACCCTCAGCCTCGCCAATCTGCGCCAACACACGGGCCAGATGCACACGCTGACGCTCGCCGCCAGACAGGGTCAGGTAATTACGCCCGCGCAACTGCATGACATCCGCAGCCAGCATGGCCTGCTCAATTACCTGCTTATCCCGTTCGAGACCGCTGTCATGCGGCAGCCGTCCCATGGCCACCACCTCCTCACAGGTGAACGGGAAAGCCAGGGTTGAGGCTTGCGCCAGTACCGCAAGCCGCCTGGCGCGATCACCTGAAGACCAATCAGACAAGGCACGGCCAGCAAAGATCACGCTGCCAGCTGCCGCCGGCAACTCGCCCGTCAGCGTTGCCATCAGGGTGCTTTTGCCCGCCCCGTTGGTACCCAGCACCGCCATGACCTCCCCCGCCTTGAGATCAAAATCAATACCCTCAAGGATACGGCAGCCACCACGCGCGCAACTCAATTGTTCAGCCCTGAGCATCACAGACCTCCCCGGCGTTGTGCGCGCATCAGCAGTACCAGGAAGAATGGCGCTCCCAATAGCGCGGTCAAAATACCGATCGGCAGTTCTGCCGGTGCAATCACCAGACGCGCCACCACGTCGGCTATCAACAACAACCCGCCGCCGAGCAACATTGACGCCGGAATCACCCGACGATGGTCCGCACCCAGCATCAAACGCACCAGATGTGGCACCACCAAGCCGACAAAGCCGATCAGCCCCGCTACCGCCACACAGGCACCCACGCCCAGTGCGGTGAGCAGCACCAATTCACGTTTTACCCGCTCGACATCAACGCCCAGATGCCGTGCTTCGGACTCACCCAGCAGCAGGGCATTCAGCGCCTTCGCCTGACGCGGCAAGCGCCACCAGACCAGTGCACAGCAGAGCGCCAGCACCATCACCTTGTCGACGCTGGCGCCGCCCAGGCTCCCCATATTCCAGAACGTCAGGGTACGCAGCATGGCATCGTCGGCAATGTAGCTGAGCAGGCCAATAAAGGCGCCGCTGATCGCCGCAATGGCAATACCGGCCAGTAGCATGCTGGCCACCGACGTACCCTGGGCTGTCTGACCGAGGCGATAGACCAGCAAGGTGGTAACCACACCACCAACGAACGCACCACCAACCGTCGCATAGGGCAACCAGCCTGAAGGCAGCCCACTGAGCAGAACGCCGCCCAGCACAATGATCAAGGCCGCACCCAGCGCCGCGCCGCTGGAGACGCCTATCAAACCCGGATCAGCTAAAGGGTTACGGAACAGCCCCTGCATCACCGCCCCGGTCAGCGCCAGTGTGGAGCCAACCATCAGTCCCATCAGGGTGCGTGGCAGACGAATATGCTCAATAATCAAAGCGGTTTCAGTCGCAACCTCGGTCAGGCCGAGCAGACTGCCCAGAGCGCGCAAGGTATCCAGCGGATGGATAGCCACGGCGCCCAGCGTCAGCGACAGCACAACAGCCAGCAACAGAAAAGCCAAGAGCAAGCTGAGTGTGATCAGGTGCAGGCGATGCAAGTGATTCATGACAGTTCCTTGATGAATCGAGTCATACCCGCCAGCTCGTGCGCCGGCAAAAGCCCAAGGGGGGGGACAACACGGTATCAGCAACCGCCAATGTGCGGCCACCAGACTTGTTTCGTTTTTTTAGGACCGACAGGCCCCTTAGCCACTTGATTGCCCCATGTTGGATACGGCGTGCAATGGTTAGAGACGCTGGTCATGACAGCACAGGACGGCGATAATCAGCGTATGAATACCGCGACGCCACCCAACGCTCTGTGCCTGATGGCAGACATAGCCGATCCCGGCAGCAAAGGTATGATTTACCGGGGACTGGCTGTATTTGCCGTTCGCCAGGGCCAGCAAGTACAGATCTACGAAAACCGTTGCCCGCACCGGGGCATTCCCCTGGAGTGGGTAGCGGACCAGTTTCTCGACCACTCCGGACGTTTGATCCAGTGCGCTTCACATGGCGCCTTGTTTCTGCCTGAGACCGGCGAATGTGTCGCCGGTCCCTGTAGCGGTCAGTTTCTGCGCCAACTTCCCAGCACCCTGCACAACGGCTGGATCTGCATGGAGTGAGCTTACAGCTCGACCGGCAACATCCCGGCCACACACAAACCCGCTGGCGTTGGTACAACCGACAGCGCGTATACCTCGACGCCGCCGGCCGCCGCAGCTCGCAGTAGCCGTCCATACTCCGGATCAATCTGATCGGCCGGCTGTACCCGACTGATCCCCTCATGCATGACGCAAAACAGCAGGCAAGCCCGGCGGCCCGTGGCAACCACCTCAAGCAACGCCTTGAGATGCTTCTGCCCGCGCAGACTGACCGCATCCGGAAAGGCGCCCAAACCGGCCCCCATGGCCAGAGTCACGCTTTTTACCTCGACCACACACTCACCCGGATCGACCAGCAAAAAGTCAAAGCGGCTCTCTATGTCCGGCAGACTGACCTCGGCGCGCTGCTTGCCATAGCCGACCAAGGGCGTCACCCATCCGGCAGCCAGCGCCGCTGCCACCACGCGGTTGGCCCGCGCGCTATGAATACAGGCCAGCTCACCCGGCGCGGTTTCAACCAGTTCCCAGGTCCCCGGCAACTTTCGTCCCGGCTTGGACTGCAGGCTAACCCATACGCGACTGCCCGGTTCAGCGCAATTGAGCATCGAACCGGTATTCGGGCAATGCAGTGTCAGCTCGCGACCATCGGCCAAGCGCACATCCGCCAGAAAACGCTTGTAGCGCCGTATCAACTGCGCCTCAAACAAGGGTGGATCAAAGGGAATCAGACGCTCGGCCATTGTGCCAACCCCCGCTGCAGCCGCTCAACGGCCTGCTCAAGCCTGGGCAACGAGGCGGTGTAGGCAAAGCGCACATGTTCGTTACAGCGATAATGACCAAAATCCAGTCCCGGCGTCAGCGCCAGGTGCTGGGTCTCGATCAGATGCCGACACAGGCCGGCACTGTCGCCGCCAAAGCGCTGCATATCGGTATACAGATAAAAGGCGCCCTCGGGCGTCACTGGAATACGGAATCCCAGATCACGCAAGGCCGGCAGAAGATAATCCCGGCGCTGCTTGAAGGCCTCCCTACGCGCCTCGCAAATACCCAGGGTTTCTTCACTGAACGCAGCCAGGGCTGCCTGCTGGGCCATATGCGGCGCGCAAATGTAGAGGTTCTGCGCCAGCTTTTCCAACTCTGGCACCGCAGCCTCCGGCGCCACCAGCCAGCCGAGCCGCCAGCCAGTCATGCCAAAGTATTTGGAAAAGCTGTTCAAGACGAAGGCGTCCGGCGCCACTTCCAGCACCGAACTGGCCGCGCAGTCATAGGTCAGGCCATGATAAATCTCGTCAACCACAAGGTGCCCACCCAAACGCCGGGTGGTCTCGGCCAGCGCCAGCAGCTCTTCACGCTGCAACAAGGTACCAGTGGGGTTGGCCGGCGACGCCGCCAGAACGGCGGCACTGCGGCTGCTCCAGTGTGCTTCGAGCAACGCCGGGGTCAGCTGGTAGCGGCTGTCCGGCCCGGTTGGAATCAGCAGTGCACTGGCCTCAACCAGGCGCAGGAAGTTGCGATTGCACGGGTAGGACGGATCGGCCATCAGCACCTGCTGACCCGCCTCGACCAGCAGCGCGCTGATCAACAGCAAGGCCGCCGAGCCGCCCGGAGTAACGACGACCCGCGCCGGATCCAGATCCACACCGTAACGGCGCTGGTAGAACGCGGCTATGGCCTCGCGCAGCGCGGGCAGGCCGAGTGCCGGGGTATAGCTGGTACACCCACTGCGCAGGGCCGCATGTCCGGCACGCATGATCGGCTCTGGCGTGGTGAAATCCGGCTCGCCAATCTCCATATGAATAACGTCGTGCCCCGCTGCTTCAAGCGCCTTGGCTCTGGCCAGAACCGCCATGACGTGAAAGGGCTGTATCTCGCTGCTGCGTCTGGCCCACTGCTGTTGGCGCATCGTTGTCTCCGTCCAAAGCCTTGGCAAAGCCGGATGATACCCTTGCAAAGCCTCTGCAAGCAGCCTGTTTGATCACGATTGAGGCTCGCCGCCGAGCCATCTGGCGGCAAACAGTAGCGCGCGTGATCAGGTTCTGGTAGTTTTGCCCGCTTGCACGCCAGAGGCTGCACCCTCAGGTCACGCCAGACTGGGACCTGATACAGGACGATCGAGCTAAAAAGTGAGGGGTTCTCATGCCCAGCAATGCCAAAGAAAAGAGTTCCATGCTGATTCGCGGGTTTGCGCCCTACAAGGAAAAGAAAGGCGAAGAGTACATGAGCGAGCAACAGCTTGCGCATTTCGCCAGCATCCTCAACGGCTGGAAGCAGGAGTTGATGGAAGAGGTTGACCGTACTGTGCATCACATGCAGGACGAAGCGGCCAACTTCCCTGATCCCGCTGACCGTGCCAGCCAGGAAGAAGAGTTCAGCCTTGAACTGCGCGCCCGCGACCGTGAGCGCAAGTTGATCAAGAAAATCGATCAGACACTGCAGCGCATTGAAGATCAGGACTACGGTTACTGTGATTCCTGTGGCGTCGAAATCGGCATTCGCCGTCTTGAGGCTCGCCCAACTGCCACCCTGTGCATCGACTGCAAGACCCTTGCAGAGATCAAGGAAAAGCAGGTCGGCGGCTAACCTCAGCCTGACCCCATCGGATCTGCCCATGTGGGAGACCGGATCCGATGGCCAAGTGCTCTCCACCTTCAGGCCAGATCATGCCTGACGTTATCCCGTCACAACCCGTGGGGCGCTTTGCGCCAACACCCAGCGGCCTGCTGCACTTCGGCTCGCTGCTCGCCGCGCTGGCCAGTTATCTGGACATCAAGCATCGCCGCGGCCAATGGCTTGTGCGCCTGGAAGACCTTGACCTGCCGCGCAACCAGCCCGGCGCCGCCGATCACATTCTCGACACCCTCGATCGCTATGGACTGAGGGCCGACGGCGAGATTCGACAGCAAAGCCAGCGCACAGCTTATTATCAGCAGCAAATTGATCACTGGCTGGCCAGCGATCAAGCCTATTACTGCAACTGCAGCCGTGCTGATCTGGCCGGAACCGATGGCATCTACCCGGGCACCTGCCGGGAACGCCATCTGCCGGCCCAGGCCGATCATGCCGTGCGCTTACGCGTAAGCGATCAACCCATCGCCTTTACCGACCGATTGCAAGGGCCTTTCAGTCAGAGACTGGAAAGCCAGGTGGGCGACTTTGTCATCCGCCGTCGCGACGGCATCATTGCCTACCAATTGGCGGTGGTACTGGACGACATCGATCAGGGCGTCACCGAGATAGTAAGGGGCGCCGACCTGCTCGATTCCACCCCACGACAACTGTGGATCTACCAGTTGCTTGAGCAGCCCGCACCCGGTTACCTGCACATCCCGCTGATCATGCGCGCCGATGGTGAGAAGCTCAGCAAGCGCCTGACCTCAACCCCGGTCAGCACTGATGCCGTATCAACCACCCTGTTCCAGGCACTGCAGGCTCTGGCGCAAAAACCACCACTGCACCTGGTTGGCGCCAACCCCAGCGAACTGCTGGCGTGGGCCGTAGCCCACTGGCAGCCCATGGCACTGCCTGCCAGCCGGCAGTTGCTGCAAACTGATTTACCCCATTGAGCGCTCAGCCACTGCGCACCCCCTTGGCAAGCAACGCCCGGCTGATTACCCTAGCCGATGTTTGCGGTCGCCTCAGCGACCTGATGCGACGCAGGTTTGAGCGCGCCGCCATACCGAGACTACGGAAGCCCATGTACATCTACCGACTGGTTCTGCTGCTGGTTATCGGCATTTACCTGTTTTCACCGGCCATCATGGACTGGTGGATTCAACCCCAGGGCGCCTGGTACAGACCCTATGTGCTATGGCTGATCCTGATCATTGCCGGCATCCTCCTGCAGAGTCCAAAAGATGCCGACGAGCTTTGATCTCAATCAGCTCCTGCTGATCAGCATTGCCTATCTACTGACCCTGTTTGGTGTGGCCTGGATTACCGAACGCGGCATGCTGCCCCGTGCGCTGATGCGACACCCTGCGGTCTACACCCTGTCGCTCGGCGTGTATGCCAGCGCCTGGGCCTTTTATGGCACTGTTGGCCTGGCCTACCAATACGGCTACGGCTTCCTCACCTATTACCTGGGTATCTGCGGCGCGTTTCTGCTGGCACCAGTGCTGCTCAATCCGATTCTGCGCATCACTCGCACCTACCAGTTGTCGTCGCTGGCCGACCTGTTCGCCTTTCGCTTTCGCAGTACCCTGGCAGGCACACTGACGACCCTGTTCATGCTGATTGGCGTGTTGCCGCTACTGGCATTGCAGATTCAGGCGGTCGCCGACTCGGTCATGATCCTGACCCAAAGTCGCGGTCAGGAGTCGGTCGCCCTGGGCTTCTGCATTCTGATCATTCTGTTTGCCATCCTCTTTGGTGCGCGGCATATCTCGACCCGGGAAAAGCATGAAGGCCTGGTCATGGCCATCGCCTTTGAATCCCTGGTCAAGCTGTTTGCCCTGGGCGCCGTCGGCTTGTATGCCCTGTATGCGGTCTTTGATGGCCCGGGTGATCTGGAAAACTGGCTGGCAAGCAATCAGCAGGCCATTCAAACACTGCAGCCCCCCCTGCAGGAAGGCCCCTGGCGCACCCTGCTGCTGGTATTTTTTGCCGCCGCCATCGTCATGCCGCACATGTATCACATGGCCTTTACCGAAAATATCAGTCCGCGCTCACTGGCCACTGCCAGTTGGGGTCTGCCGCTGTTCCTGCTGCTCATGAGTCTGGCAGTACCGCCTATTCTCTGGGCCGGCCTGCACCTGAATGTGCCAACCAATCCGGAATACTTCACGCTCAGTCTGGGGGTGACCGCCGGTGCCGATTGGCTAAGTCTGCTGGCCTTTGTCGGCGGTCTGTCGGCAGCCAGCGGACTGATCATCGTGATTACCCTGGCGCTGTCCGGCATGGTCCTCAACCATCTGGTGTTGCCGGTCTATCAACCCAGCGCCGATAACAATATCTACCGCTGGCTGCTGTGGACCCGACGCACCCTGATCGCCGCCATCATCATGGCCAGTTACGGTTTTTATCGGCTGCTCGGCGCCGAACAGGATCTGGCCAATCTGGGTATCGCCGCCTTTGTCGCCACGGTGCAATTTCTGCCCGGCGCGCTGTCGGTGCTCTACTGGCCGCAGGCCAATCGCCGCGGATTCATCGGCGGACTGGTCGCCGGCATGCTGGTCTGGGCATTAACACTGCTGCTGCCCCTGGTAACCGAGCTCGCCAGCTTGCAGGTCTTCGGCCAGCAACTGCTGTTCAATGCCGATACCTGGCATCTGGCGGCCATTGCATCGCTGGCCGCCAACATCTTCGTGTTCACCTCTGTGTCACTCTTTACCCAGCGCTCGGCCGAGGAAACCAGTGCCGCCGAAGCCTGTTCAGTGAACAACGTCAGTCGCCCGCAACGCCTGGAACTGATCGCCAACTCACCCCAGGAATTTGCCCAACAACTGGCCAAGCCGTTGGGTAACAAGACCGCCCAGAAGGAAGTCGAGCAGGCTCTGCGTGACCTGCAGCTACCCTTCGACGAACGTCGCCCCTACGCTCTGCGGCGCCTGCGCGATCGCCTGGAAGCCAACCTGTCCGGCCTGATGGGCCCGGCAGTGGCCCAGGACATCATCGAGACCTTTCTGCCGTTCAAGCTGGCGCGTGATGGTTACGTTACCGAAGATATTCACTTTATCGAGAACCGACTCGAGGACTACCACTCTCGACTGACCGGCCTGGCCGCCGAACTGGATGCCCTGCGCCGCTACCACCGGCAAACCCTGCAGGATCTGCCCATGGGTGTCTGTTCGCTGGCCAAGGACAACGAAATCCTGATGTGGAACCGCGCCATGCAGTCACTCACTGGCATCACCGCTGAGACGGTGGTTGGCTCACGCCTGGAAAATCTGCCCGCGCCCTGGAACGAGCTGCTTGAGCGCTTCGTCGCCGACCAGTCCGCCCACCTGCACAAACAGAAAGTCCTTATCAACGGTCATACCCAATGGCTCAACCTGCACAAGGCAGCCATTGACGAGCCGGGCAATACCGTCAGCAGCGGCCTGGTGCTGTTGATCGAAGATCAGACCGAAACACGCATGCTGGAAGATGAGCTCATGCACTCCGAGCGCCTCGCCTCGATCGGCCGGCTGGCTGCCGGGGTGGCCCACGAGATCGGCAACCCGGTTACCGGCATTGCCTGTCTGGCGCAGAATCTGCGTGAGGAATCCGACCAACCCGAGGCGCGCGAGATGGCCGAACAGGTCATCGAGCAGACCCGACGCATCTCACGCATCGTGCAGTCCCTGGTCAATTTTGCCCATGTTGGCAGCCGCCACAACAACGCCAATGAAGCAGTCGACCTGAGCGCCTGCACCAACGAAGCGATACATTTGCTGTCACTGAATCGAAAGGGTTCAGAGGTGATTTATGTTAACCTTTGCAACCCTGATCACTTGGCCGCCGGCGACAGTCAACGTCTGGTTCAGGTCCTGATCAACCTGTTGGGCAATGCGCGGGACGCCAGTCGCAACGGCGATCGCATCAGCATCAGCACACAACAGAACGAGCATCATGTGCTGCTGCTGGTCGAGGATCAGGGCAGCGGCATAGACAAGGCCGCCATGGCCCGCTTGTTCGAACCCTTTTTCACCACCAAGGAACCAGGGACAGGAACAGGGCTCGGTTTGGCACTGGTTTACTCGATCATCGAAGAGCACTATGGACAGATTACCGTCGATAGTCCGATAGACGACATTCTCAAGCGCGGTACGCGTTTTACAGTAACGCTACCGCGCTACAGCGTTTTGAGCACAGGTCCGTCAGCCTGATACCGGGCGGGCCGCGCATGGGGTATCTATGTCACATATTCTGGTTGTCGAAGACGAAAGCATCATTCGCTCTGCCCTGCGCAGACTGCTGGAACGCCACCAGTATCAGGTGAGCGAAGCCGGCTCGGTGGCGGAGGCCGCTTCCAACTTTGACCTTGGCCAATTTGATCTGATTGTCAGCGACCTGCGCCTGCCCGGTGAACCCGGTACCGAAATGATCCGCAAGGCGCCGGATACCCCGGTACTGATCATGACCAGCTATGCCAGCCTGCGTTCGGCCGTAGATTCAATGAAACTCGGCGCCGTGGACTACATCGCCAAACCCTTCGATCACGACGAGATGCTGCAGGCCGTAGCGCGCATCATCAGCGACAAGCACAACCGCCAAAACCAGCCCGAGGCCGCCAGCGCAGCAGCACCCACCCTGCCTACGCAGGCCACCAGCAGCCAGCAATCGATGGGCATCATTGGCTCCTGCGCGCCGATGCAAACGCTGTTCAAGCGTATCGGCAAGGTCGCACCGACGGACTCCACCGTATTGATTCAGGGCGAGTCCGGCACCGGCAAGGAGCTGGTTGCACGGGCACTGCATGAGCATTCCCGGCGCGCCAAGGCGCCGATGATCTCGGTCAACTGCGCCGCCATTCCGGAAACTCTGATCGAGTCAGAGCTCTTTGGCCATGAGAAAGGCGCCTTTACCGGAGCCACCGCGGGCCGCACCGGACTGGTTGAAGCAGCTGACGGCGGCACCCTGTTTCTTGATGAAATTGGTGAACTGCCGCTTGAGGCCCAGGCCCGACTGTTACGGGTACTGCAGGAAGGCGAAATCCGCCGCGTTGGCTCGGTGCAGTCACACAAGGTCAATGTCCGCCTGGTGGCAGCAACCCACCGCGATCTCAAGACCCTGGCACGCCAGGGCCTGTTCCGTGAAGATTTGTACTACCGCCTGAACGTGATCGAACTGCGCCTGCCACCGCTGCGCGAACGCGATAACGACGTGATGTTGATTGCCAATGCGTTACTGGCCCGAGCTGCCCGCACCATGCAACAGGAAGGCCTGCACTTCACCCCTGAAGCCACCCTGGCGATTCGTCGCCACAGCTGGCCTGGCAACGTGCGCGAACTTGAAAACGCGGTAGAACGGGCGGCAATCCTTTGTGACGAGGATGCCATTACCGCCGAGCTACTGGGCATTGAGCTGGACCTGGAGTTCGAACGCGCCTCACAGGCTGCCAATGCCCTGGAAACCATGCAACACAGCGACAGCATCAGCAACGAACCTACTGAAGACCTATCGCTGGAAGATTATTTCCAGCATTTTGTCCTCGAGCACCAGGAACACATGACGGAAACCGAACTGGCCAACAAGCTGGGCATCAGCCGCAAATGTCTGTGGGAACGCCGTCAGCGACTGGGTATTCCGCGCAAAAAGACCGCCAATAGCTGAGGGCAACCCGGCAAGTGTTACCTGCCTCACCGCGCACAAACCCAAAAGTGTTACCCCTATCAGTCTGTTACGTAACACATGGACGGGTTGATAGGTAACGAATCACCCTCTGCAGCCTGCCCCGCTTTAACTGAAAAAATCTTAACCTGTTGAATTAAAAGAGATTGCCTAAGTTGGCACGGCAAGTGCTATATGTTTTGCACAACAAAAATAAAAACCAAGCACCACATAATAAAAATAAAATCTGACTACACACACAATAAAAATAAAACGTGCGAGTCGTAGCAAACTGATTTTTTTGGAGAATGTGTCCTCCACTCTGCGAACAGGACGTTCGACTGGACAGAGAAGAATAAAAGTTGCCTGAGCAACCGACAGTCCAGCGCCACGATAGGCAATGAGTTGAGTCATAAGCGTCCAAAGCAATCCGTTTGTTTTTGGGATAGCCCGGGATGGGCATATCAAAGGCGGCTCTGTCGCCTCTGCCTAACAAAAACAACTTTGCTGAACATAATAAAAATAAAAAATACCATTAGGGGGAGTTCATACTCCCCTTTAGCTTTTCTGGAACCCGCATTCTTTACCGCTTTTTCCCCTCCGTAGTATTGATTATCAGCGCACAATTCTATTCCAACGCCATACAGGCTAGAATGCCGTTCATTCAGGTCAGGCAATTGGCTGCCATACAGCAGTTCAGTCCGATCCAACCCACACTGTCATGCAGTGTCGTGATCGGTCAGAAACGGCTCTTCAGTGATTTTTCCCTGACATACATGCGACTTTCAGCCCCCCCTGATGCGGGTTTGAATATGCCGGTGGAACGCCAGCCCCTATGATTCGAAAGCTGTTGCAAAAACTGCCTACCCCCTTTGGTCGTCCGGCTCGCCGCCGCACAACACCCTCGGTGATTCCCGCCAGCCAGCACTCCCTGCGCCGCGAGCGTATCAGTCGCAACGCCGTCAACGTAGTCGAGCGTCTGCAACAGGCGGGTTACCAGGCCTTTGTCGTCGGGGGCTGTGTGCGGGACTCGCTGTTGGAAATGACACCCAAGGATTTCGATGTGGCCACCAGCGCCACACCCGAACAGGTACGCGCCACCTTTCGCAACGCCCGGCTGATTGGCCGTCGATTCAAACTAGTGCATGTACACTTTGGCCGCGAAATCATCGAAGTCGCGACCTTCCGCGCCAGCCATGGTGATGAAGGCGAAAGCAGCGACACCCACAGCGACGAAAAATCCCGACAAAGCGAAAGCGGTCGCCTGCTGCGTGACAACGTTTATGGCAGTTTTGAAGACGACGCCCAGCGCCGTGACTTCACCATCAACGCGCTCTATTACGACGTCAGCACCGGTCATATCCATGACTATGCCAACGGCATGCATGATATTCGCAACCGCCTGATCCGCCTGATCGGTGACCCGCAGCAACGTTACCAGGAAGATCCCGTGCGCATGCTGCGGGCGATCCGCTTTGCTGCCAAACTGGATTTCGAGCTGGAAGCCCACACCGCCGCGCCGATCCCAGATCTGGCCGAGCT
Organism: Halopseudomonas sp. 4NH20-0008; assembly: GCF_057548395.1. NCBI lineage: Bacteria > Pseudomonadati > Pseudomonadota > Gammaproteobacteria > Pseudomonadales > Pseudomonadaceae > Halopseudomonas > Halopseudomonas sp. 4NH20-0008. The sequence goes on along the minus strand of NZ_BAAJMD010000019.1, from coordinate 38,922 downwards.
GTTGTTCGATATTCCACCAGCCCGACTCTTTGATGAGAGCCTGAAATTGCTGATGAGCGGTCAGGGCGAAAAGACTTTTGATCTACTGCATTACTACTACCTGTTCGAGCCATTGTTTCCCGACACCGAAGAGGCCATTGAAGCGAACCCGGATTACTGTCTGAGACTGATCCGACAGGCTCTGCGTAATACCGATGAGCGCATCCGTGATGGCCGGCCGGTGACCCCGGCTTTCCTGTTCGCGGCCTTGCTGTGGCCGGGTCTGGCGCCCCGCATCAACGCCCTTGAAGAAAAAGGCATTCCGCTGATTCCGGCCCAGCAGCAGGCAGCCCAGGATCTGCTCAGTGATGCCTGCAAGCATATCGCCATTCCCAAGCGTTTCAGCGTGCCGCTGCGGGAGATATGGGACATGCAACCGCGCCTTCAGCGGCGCAGTGGCCGACGTGCTGACCAGTTGCTGGAACACCCGCGCTTCCGAGCCGCCTACGACTTCCTTCTGCTGCGCGAAGGAGCCGGTGAAGAAACCGAGGGGCTGGGCCAATGGTGGACCGACTATCAGGACGCCAGTGCCGACAAACGCCGCAAGATGATCTCCGAGCTGGACGACAAGCCGGGCGCGGGCAAGGGTGCTCGTCCCCGGCGCAAGCGCAAGCCCAGGTCGAGACCGCAGAGCGACGCATGACAAATCGGTGCTACATCGGACTGGGCAGCAATCAGGCTGACCCGGCCAGTCAATTAAGGCGTGCCTTGCAGGCCATGGCCGCATTGCCTGACACCCGGCTGGCTGGCTGTTCACGCCTCTACAGCAGTGCGCCAATGGGGCCGCAGGATCAGCCCAGCTATATCAATGCCGTTGCCGCGCTGGACACCGATCTTGCGCCACATGTTCTGCTCGATGCCCTGCAGCAGATCGAACGGCAACAGGGTCGTGAACGCAAGGCCGAGCGCTGGGGCCCGCGTACGCTGGACCTGGATATCCTGCTGTACGGCAACCGGCAGATCCAGGACGAACGCCTGCAGGTGCCGCATTACCATATGCACGCCAGAGCCTTTGTGCTTTACCCCTTGGCAGAGCTGGCCGCTGATCTACTGCTGCCCGACGGTACGCCGTTGCAGCATTGGTTGGAAAAATGTCCGAAATCGGGCCTTGAACCCCTTGCCGACTTCTCATCACAGGGGTAAAAGATGTCTCGCAACCAAGCACACGCTTCAGGACTATACTGCCCATGAGGTTCATCCTGAGCATCCAGCGCCAGCGCCGCGACACAATCCGGCCAGTGCCCAACCAGACGACGCCTTCGCCGGCTCGAACCAGTGGAATCAACCATGCCTGATGTAACCCTGACAACGCTGAACAAGCTCAAGCAGGACGGTGAGAAGATTACCTGCCTCACCGCCTATGACGCCACGTTCACCAAGCTGGTCAATGAGGCCGGCGTAGAAGTGATTCTGGTCGGTGACTCACTGGGCATGGTGCTGCAGGGCTGCGACAGCACCCTGCCGGTCACCGTCGCAGATATGGCCTACCATACAGCGGCCGTGAAACGCGGCAACACGCACGCCTTCATCATGGCCGACCTGCCGTTCATGTCCTATGCCACCCAGGAGCAGGCCATCAATAACAGCCGCGTGCTGATGCAGGCCGGTGCACAGATGGTCAAGCTCGAAGGAGCCGGCTGGCTGGCGCCAACCATTCGTACCCTGGTGCAGAACGGTGTACCGGTATGTGCGCATCTGGGCCTGACACCACAGTCCGTCAATCTGCTCGGTGGCTACAAGGTCCAGGGTCGTCTGGATGCCCAGGCGCAGATCATTCTCGATGACGCCAAGGCGCTTGAGGCCGCCGGCGCCAGCATGCTGCTGCTCGAATGCGTGCCCAGCACCTTGGCCAATGCCATCACCCAGGCAGTGTCCGTCCCGGTTATCGGTATTGGCGCTGGCAGCGGCACGGATGGTCAGGTTCTGGTGATTTATGACATGCTCGGCCTGACCCGCGGTCACCGCCAGCCCCGTTTTGTGAAGAATTTCATGCTCGACCATACGGATATTCCGGCGGCACTGCGTGCCTATGTTGATGCAGTAAAAGCCCTGACCTTCCCTGCGGCCGAAAACGAGTTCTGAGACCATGAACACCTTGCACAGCATTGCGCAATTGCGCGCAGCCCTCAGTCGTGCCCGCCAGGAAGGCAAACGCATCAGCCTGGTTCCGACCATGGGCAATCTGCATGCCGGGCATATCACCCTGGTCGAGAAAGCCCGCCAACGTACCGATTTCGTGGTCGTCAGCATCTTCGTCAACCCGCTGCAGTTTGGCGCCGGTGAAGACCTCGACAGTTACCCGCGAACCCTTGAGGAGGACCAGCTCAAACTATTGGATGTCGGCACCGACCTGATCTTTGCGCCCAGCGTGAAGGACATGTACCCGCACGGCATGCAAGGCCATACCCGGATCAGCGTGCCGGTGGTGTCTGAAGGCCTGTGCGGCGCCAGCCGTCCAGGCCACTTTGAAGGCGTGGCCACCGTGGTCTGCAAGCTGCTGAACATAGTCCAGCCGGATCTGGCCGTCTTTGGCCAGAAGGACTATCAACAGTTGGCGGTGATTCGCAAAATGGCCCATGACCTGTGCCTGCCGGTGCAAATCATGGGTGAGCCGACCATTCGGGCAGAGGACGGGCTGGCGCTGTCCTCACGCAACGGTTACCTGTCCAGCGCCGAGCGCAAGACCGCGCCGCAGCTGTACCGCACCCTGCAACAGGTGGTCAGCGAGATCCAGTCGGGCCGCCGTGACTACGCGGCGGTGATTGAAGCCGCGCGCCAACAGCTGGAAAGTGCCGGACTGCGTGCCGACTACCTGGATCTGCGCGACGCCCTGAGCCTCGACCCGGTGAATCAGGACACCACCGAGATGGTAGTCCTGGCCGCCGCCTTCCTCGGCAAGACACGCTTGATCGACAATCTGCAGTTCAGCCTCAAGTAATAGCCTTCCGCCGGCTTGATCTACTGCGATCAGCCGGCCACCCCCGTCCTCCCTATCAGACCAAAGAAGGGTTGAATTAGCCGCTGATATGATCAAGTCTTGTCGCATAACAAAGCTGGCCATGCCGAGACAACAAGAGGACCCCATATCATGTACAAGATCGAGAACCACAAGGTATCCGATGCGGCGCGCGCCAATACGCATATCGATGATGCCGGCTATCAACAACTGTACAAAGAGTCCATCGAGCAACCCGATACGTTCTGGGCCAACCAGGCAAAACGCTTCCTGAGCTGGGACAAACCCTGGACCAAGGTCCACGAAAGCAACATGCTCAAGGGTCAAGCGGCGTGGTTTATCGGCGGCAAACTCAACGTCAGCGTCAACTGCATCGACCGGCATCTGGCCGAGCGCGGCGACCAGACCGCGATCATCTGGGAGGGTGACGAGCCCACCGAGCACAAACACATCAGTTACCGCGAGCTGCATGAGCAGGTGTGCCGCCTGGCCAACGTGCTCAAGGCCCGTGGCGTCAGCAAAGGCGACCGCGTCTGTCTGTACATGCCCATGGTCGCTGAAGCCGCCTATGCCATGCTCGCCTGCGCCCGGATTGGCGCCGTTCACTCGGTGGTCTTTGGTGGTTTCTCCCCGGACGCCCTGCGCGACCGAATTCTCGATGCCGATTGCAAGGTGGTGATCACCGCTGACGAGGGCGTGCGTGGCGGCAAGAAGGTGCCCCTCAAGCAGAACGTCGAACAGGCGCTGAAGGCCTGCCCGGATGTGCACACAGTGATTACCGTGCAGCGTACCGGCAGCTCGATTGACTGGCAGCCCGCGCGCGATCTCTGGTACCACGAGGCCTGCGCCGCGGCATCCGCCGAGTGTACGCCCGAACCCATGGACAGCGAAGATCCGCTGTTCATCCTCTACACCTCGGGCTCCACCGGCAAGCCCAAAGGCGTACTGCATACCACCGGCGGCTATCTGTTGGGCGCCGCCATGACCCATCACTATGTGTTCGACTACCACCCCGGTGAGGTTTACTGGTGTACCGCCGATGTCGGCTGGATCACCGGCCACTCCTATATTGTCTACGGCCCACTGTGCAACGGTGCCACCACCCTGATGTTCGAAGGCGTACCCACCTACCCGGATGCCTCACGCTGCTGGCAGGTAGTCGACAAACACAAGGTCAATATCTTCTACACCGCACCGACCGCCATTCGCGCCCTGATGGCCAAGGGTAACGAGTATGTCAGCAGCACCTCGCGCAGCAGCCTGCGCTTGCTTGGCAGTGTCGGCGAACCGATCAACCCGGAAGCCTGGGAGTGGTACTACCATGTCGTCGGTGAAATGCGCTGCCCGATTGTCGATACCTGGTGGCAGACTGAAACCGGCTCCATCCTGATCACGCCCCTGCCCGGCGCCACCGATCTCAAGCCCGGCTCGGCGACCCGCCCGTTCTTTGGCGTCGAACCCGCGCTGTTTGATCCCGAGGGCAACGAACTGCAGGGTCCGGCCAGCGGTAACCTGGTTATCAAACGCTCCTGGCCGAGTCAGATCCGTACCGTCTATGGCGATCACCAGCGCCTGGTCGACACCTACTTCAGCACCTACAAGGGCGTGTACTTTACCGGTGACGGCGCGCGCCGCGACGAGGATGGCTACTACTGGATTACCGGTCGGGTTGACGATGTCCTCAACGTCTCCGGCCACCGCATCGGCACGGCCGAGGTCGAGAGCGCCCTGGTACTGCACGACGCGGTCGCCGAGGCAGCCGTGGTCGGTTGCCCGCACGATATCAAGGGGCAGGCCATCTACGCCTATGTCATGCCGATGCACGACGTCACGCCGACACCGGAGTTGATCAAGGAACTGACCGCCTTTGTTGCCAATCAGGTCGGCGCCTTCGCCAAGCCGGACTATATCCAGTGGACCCCGGGCCTGCCGAAAACCCGCTCGGGCAAGATCATGCGCCGCATTCTGCGCAAGATTGCCTGTGATGAACTGGACAGCCTCGGTGATACCTCGACGCTGGCTGACCCGGCGGTAGTCGACGAGTTGATCGAGCACAGACTGAATCGCGCCTGAGACAACTTGTTCTGACCGATCAAGGCCTCTATGCTGACGTCCTTTGAGAATCCGTGTAGAGGAATGCCCCATGCAAGAGGTCGTGATCGTCGCCGCCACCCGTACTGCCATCGGCAGTTTTGCCGGACAGTTCGCCAGCCTGCCCGCCCATCAACTGGGTGCCACGGTGATCCGTGCGCTGCTGGAGAAAACCGGGATTGATCCAGCCAGTGTCGATGAGGTGATCTTCGGTCAGGTACTGACCGCCGGCTGCGGCCAGAATCCCGCGCGCCAGGCAGCCATCCATGGCGGCCTGCCTGTCAGCGTCCCTGCACTGACCCTCAACAAGGTCTGCGGCTCCGGCCTCAAGGCCCTGCATCTGGGTGCCCAGGCGATTCGCTGTGGTGACGCCGAGATCATTATTGCCGGCGGTCAGGAATCCATGAGCCTGTCGCCCCACCTGCTGCCCAGCTCGCGCAGCGGTCAACGCATGGGCCATGGTCAGATGCTCGACAGCATGATCCATGACGGTCTCTGGGATGCCTTCAATGACTATCACATGGGCATCACCGCCGAGAATCTGGTTGACCGCTACGGCATCAGCCGCGCCGAGCAGGATGCCTTTGCGCTCGCCTCACAGCAAAAGGCCGTGGCGGCTCAGGATGCCGGTCGCTTTGACGCGGAAATCACTCCGGTTATGGTACCCCAGCGCAAAGGCGACGCGCTGGCCGTCAGCCGTGACGAACAGCCCCGTGCCAGCACCACCGCCGAATCACTGGCGGGTCTGCGCCCGGCGTTCAAAAAGGACGGCAGCGTCACGGCGGGTAACGCCTCAAGTCTGAACGACGGTGCCGCTGCCGTGCTGCTGATGAGTGCCGACAAGGCCAAGGCGCTGGGTTTGCCGGTGCTGGCTAAAATCGCCGCCTATGCCAATGCCGGGGTAGACCCGGCCGTCATGGGCATTGCCCCGGTCTCGGCTACCCAACGCTGTCTGAGCAAGGCCGGCTGGGCCGTGTCCGACCTGGATCTGATCGAAGCCAACGAAGCCTTTGCCGCCCAGGCACTGGCAGTAGGCAAGGAGCTCAAATGGGATGCCGAGAAGGTCAACGTCAACGGTGGCGCCATTGCCCTGGGCCACCCGATTGGCGCGTCTGGTTGCCGGGTACTGGTCAGCCTGTTGCATGAAATGCTGCGCCGCGATGCCAAGAAAGGTCTGGCTACCCTGTGTATCGGCGGCGGTCAGGGCGTGGCCCTGGCGCTCGAGCGCAGCTAAGGCTGCTAGGTGCCGGGGCAGATTGCTCCGGCACCGTTCAGTCGGCCGAGCGCCCGGCGCCAAAGCGCGGCGGGTAGCGCCACCAGGACGCCAGTACCAACCCGGCAAAGCCGGTATAGATCAGAATAAATACCCATTCCGGAAAATCGTGGTACAGCAACCGCTGCATCCAGAAGGCAACAAAGCCACCACTGTAGGTGCTCTGACCAGCCAAACTGCGTAACAACATCTCCAGCGTGGTCAGCGGGCAGACCAGCCCCATCCAAGCCTGCGCTACCACCACCAGAATGGTCAGCAAGTGCGCGAGCCGGAACCACAGGTTGTTGACCCAGCGCCAGCCCAACGCATTGCCGACAAACACCAGAATCAACCCCACCAGCACAAAGCAGACTACCGCCAGATGGCTGGCCAGCACCAGATCAGCGAGCAGTTTGTAATGCCAGTCCTGCATCTTCGCCCCCTCAGAGTCCCGGTAACTGGCCGGTGGCGGCTTCGGCTTCCAGTAATTGCTGCTGCAGCGCCTCGCGCAGAATTACCGCTACCGGTGCGCGCAACACCTGCCTGAGAAAATCGGCGTTATGGCCCTTGGCATGCCAGTAACGGAAAATATCCTGGACTCTGGGGTACTCCGCCGCCGCCGGCACCAGCTCAATGGCATCGCCGGCGCACAGCTGACCCGGTTGCAGCACCCGTGCATAGGCACCAGAGCGTTCGGCCCGAATGAATGCCTTGAGAAAAGCCGGGTTACCGACACGACTGGCCATGACTGCACAGGGCATACGCGGCGCGGTAATTTCCAGTAGCACCTGACCTATCTGCAGGCGGTCGCCGACCCGCACATCCGGCCACCAGCGCGAGATGCTCAGGTTCTCACCGAAAAAGCCGGGTTCCAACTCACGCTGCAACTGCCCGGCCCACCAATCACTGTCTTCACGGCTGTATAGATACAACGCCTGATCCGGCCCGCCATGAAATGTGCGATTGATTATCTGATCGCCGGGCACGCCCGCCGCGGTGATGCTGACCGGACCCGATACCGGCTGTTTGAACAGCCCGGTATTGAGTTGCTTGTTACCCACCTGCAGGGGCCGGGCGGTTGCCGCATTGATCGACAGCAGTTGCAATTCACAGGGGCTCATACAATCAGGCCTTAATTATGGAGTCTGCCCCTATGCTGTGCGCTAGACGTCTGGCGGGCAAGTACTTTGCTGCCCTTCCAGGTCATCCAGCGCTTGCCGCGTCTCGGCCTGACGCTGGCGGTCAATGCCATAGAAGCAATAGGCGCCGATCGAGGCAAAACCGAACAGGCAGGCTGACAGATTCAGCATGGCCAGACGATTGACCTCGGCCAGGGTGACCGTGCTGGGTTCGGCCTGAACCGGAAAGGCGATCAGGTCAAGACCGATACCTGCCACCAGATAACCCACGGCAGCGGCCATCTTGCCGGTAAAGGCCGTAGCACTGAACAGAAAGCCCTCCTGGCGACGACCGGTGCGGTACTGATGCTCCTGGGTCACGTCGGCCATCATCGAGGCACCGGAAATGATCGCCAGACCTGATGCCACCCCGCCGACAAACAACAGGCAGAAGATCAGCGGCACAAACAGCGCGCTGTCCTGGGCGGGGAAATAACCCAGCAACTTGGCTGCCACGGCAACGTTGCTGGACAGGGCTCCGACCAATGCAGCGCCCATGATGGTGGCTTTCTTGTCGAAGCGTGCATGCATCGGCCGGGCCAGCAGAATACCCACCGGCCAGCCGGTCAGCAGACCGATGGCGAGAAAGGCAATAGAGCTGCTGGAAAGCTGCCAGAAGAACACGTTCAAGTGCATGTTCAGGGTTTGCACTATGCCAATCGACACCGCTACCAGCAGCGTGCCGAGAAACAGCGAGCGAAACGACAGATTGCCCCAGGCCGCGGCAATATCGGCGCGTACCGATGAGCGCGCCTGGCCTTTCAGCGACTTGGGTAGCGTAGGTATGCGATCCAGGGTGCCCCAGGTTGACAGCAGAATGGCCACCACCATCAACAAGGCGCCGGTCAGTGCCACCTTGGGATAACCGGCCGGATTGAGCAGACCGTTCTCGTAGGCGTCAGTGTCAGGAAAAAACAGGGCAATCCCGACAACCACCACCAGCGCCGCAGCAGTGACACCGCAGAATCCGCGCCAGGCCGCTACTGATGTGCGCTCCTGATAATCGCTGGTCAGCTCTGCACCGAGCGCCAGATAGGGCACGTAGTAGAGGGTAATGGCGCCGCGCACCAGAATGGCAAAACCGGTCAACCAGAAGAACAGTCCCCACTCACCGAGCCCCTCGGGCGGCATGAACAGCGCATACCAGGCCAGGCCCAGCGGCACTGCTGCAGCAAACATGAAGGGGTGGCGACGGCCACGCGGTGAGTGCCAATGATCCGAGACATAACCGGCCAGCGGGTCGGTCACGGCATCAAACACCAAGGCAATCATGACGGCTATGCCCGCCAGGGTACCGGACAAACCCAGTACCTGGGTAAAGTAGAAAAACAGGAAAATATCAAACCCGGTCGCCTTGATGGTCTCGGCAATCTGGCCGATGCCATAGGCAAAACGGGTTCTGAGAGGAAGTGTCATGGTCTGCCCGCACATATTTGTTTTTATTTCGAGTACATCGACCTGCCCCGGACGGGTGATGCCGGGGTGCGCCAGTTTATGCTCCACTGAGCCGGAATGGTCAATGGATTCAACGCATAATAATGAATAACGCCGCCGAGATACCGCACAGCATCGACTGCCGCTGGCTATTGGCGCTGTATGCCATCATCCCACTGTGCCTGTCGCTGGTGCTGATTGACAGCCTGTTGTTGAATGGCCTGGCGCTGCACCAGTATCTGCCGGACAACCCGGATAACTGGCCGCTCTGGACGCTGATTTTCGGCTTGCCGCATATCATTGCCAGTTTGATCACCATGGCCGACCGGGATTATCTGGCGCATTACCGCCGCACCCTGTTCTGGCCCATGCTGGCCTTTGCCGCGCTGGCCAGCGCCGGCTACCTGGGTCCGCAGCCACTGAGTTACAACCTGCTGTTCGTGTTCTTCGCCTTCTACACCATCTACCACGTGTTGGCCCAGCAACTGGGCCTGACCCTGATGATGATGGGCATAGCGCCCAACGGCACTTTCAAGGCCTGGAAGTGGCTATCGGTGTTTGCCGGTTTCGCCATTTATATCAATGTCTACGGGGCCCAGTATCTGGGTCAGATCCATCTTGGCCCGATCAGCCTGTACCAGTTGATGACCACGGTTGCCGCTCTGCTGTGCGCCGCGCTGCTCACCCTGGCAATACGCCTGACGCCACAATCGCGCAGCCGTATCGGGGTATGGTATCTGTGGGGCAATGTCGCGCTGCTGCTGTCAGCGCTGCTGATCAATGAAATCGGCTACACCCTGTTTGTCATCCTGATCCCGCGCATCATCCATGACGTGACGGCCTACATGGTCTATATCACCCATGACCGCAACCGCAACAAGACCCAGCCAGTCAATCTGGTGTACCGCGCCACCGCCTTCAGCCGACTGTCACCGGTGCTGCTGCTACCCCTGTTTTCCATCCTGATTGCCCTGGCACTGACCAGCCATCAGCAATACCCGCTGGTCAGTATCGTGATTCTGACCCTGTCCTTTCTGCACTATTATTTCGAGGGTTTTATCTGGCGCGGCCCAAATCCACACCGGCAGTTTATCCAGTTCAAACACTGATTGCCGGCTCGGCCGCGGACAAACACTCAACCCGGTTACGCCCTGCCCCCTTGGCCCGGTACAGCGCCTGGTCAGCCTGGCTTAACAACCAGGCCGGAGTAAGATCCGGACCGTAATCCTCAACCGTTGCCACGCCCAGACTCAAGGTGACAACCTCGCCGGCGTGTCCGGCCACATGCGGCAGACCCAGCGCCATGACGGCCTGACGAATACTTTCGGCGACCCGACAAGCGCCGGCTTCATTGGTCTCCGGCAGCACCACGGCAAACTCCTCGCCACCATAGCGCGCCACCAGATCCCCCGGGCGCACCACGGTTTCGCGCAGCGCTCTGGCCACTGACTGCAACGCCAGATCGCCGGCCTGGTGACCGAGGTTGTCGTTATAGATCTTGAAATAATCGACGTCGCACATGATCACCGACAAAGGGCGACTATTGCGTTTCATGCGCAGCCATTCGCGCTCCAGCGTGTCATCCAGCTGTCTACGATTGGCCAGACCCGTCAGGGTATCGGTCTTGCTCAGGGCGGTCAGCGTCCGGTTGCTTTCGGTCAGATCGCGCTCGGCCATATCAATCTCGCGACGAAACAGATAGGACAGCACAGCCGACATGCTCAATACGCCGAGAACACTGCAGGCAAACATGATATCGACGAAGGGTGACGGAACAGCTGTTGGCGTGCGTTGCGCCGTAAAGGCAAAGTGGCTGATCAGAAACAACAAGCCAACACCTACAGACTGCAGCCAGAAGCGCAGCGGGCGCATTTCCTTGTAGATCAGCGCCAGCACGCCTCCAATGGTGAAATAAAACAGGTGTACGCCTGCCGCCGAGCTGATGAAATAAGTCACGACAAACACCTGAGCGCTTGCGTTCAAAAGCAATAGATTGCGCGAGAACTCATAGCGTCCTCGGTAGTTGAAATACAACACCGAGATGTACAACAGGATAAAAAGTACATTAAAGCTGAATACCAGGCGGTACTGGGTAAAATCATAAAGGAAATAAAACAACTGGTAAGGCAACGTCATAGCCGCTGCCATCAGGCCAACCTGATTTCCCAGGGCAATCTGACGGCGCATGTTGATCGACTTGTCTCGGGCGCCTATTGTCCATAGCCAGCTTATTAGTCTTGTCACCTGTCACCCTGATGCGGAACACCCTGTTGCTGCAATAGTAGTCCAAAACCCGCTGCGCAAACCAAGGCAGGTCAAGAATTGAGCCTGAGGACAGCTGTTAAGGATAAAATGGCGGCATGAAACTCGACCGCCTGATCAGCAATCTGCCCGACTACAGCCGCCATAGCGCCCGTTTGCTGATCGCCAGCGGCCAGGTCTGTGTCGACGGTCTGATTGTGCGTGATGTCAACGCCGACATTGATCGTTTCATGTCGGTGACCCTGGAAGGGCAATGCGTTCAGGCTGCCACCCCGGCCCGCTATCTGATGCTGCACAAGCCAATGGGGTTGCTCAGTGCTACCCAGGATCCGCAACACCCGACGGTACTGGAGTGCCTGCCCGCCGCATTGCGCAGCGATCTGCACATAGCCGGGCGCCTGGATCGCAGTAGCTCAGGTCTTTTGTTGCTGACCAATGACGGCCTCTGGTCCCGTCGCATTACTGCGCCGGAGAAAAAGACCCCCAAGGTCTATCTGGTCAGCACCGCTTACCCGATCAGCCCGGATACGGCTGATCGCTTTGCTCAGGGCATGTATTTCGCCCATGAAGGCATCACGCTGCAACCTGCCTACCTGCAACAGCTCAGCCCCTGCCAGGCTCGACTGACTATCCATGAGGGGCGCTACCATCAGATCAAGCGCATGTTTCATGCCGTCGGAAACCGGGTCACGTCGCTGCACCGTGAGAGCATGGGGTCCATTGTCCTGGACCCCGGATTAAGACCGGGCGAGTACCGGCCACTGACTCAGGCCGAGGTAGCCTCGGTCTGAGCACCGAACAGCACCGAACCGCTGTTCAGTCCGGTTACCGAGAATGTTTCCATTTCCGTGGTCTGCATGGCTATTTTTACCAACATGCGGCTCGAACTCGCATCCGTTGGGAAGCGGCTTGAGCCAAGCCGCCACTGCAAGGCTACTGCACCGTCGGCCAGTTGCAGCGGCAGTTGCTGAAGACGCTTGGTCAGCGCGCTACTGTCTGCCAATTGCGCTTGATCAAGCAGCAACATGAAACCGCCAGAGGCATAACGGGCGAGGAATATGTCTGCTCCAACCAGGCGCTTCAAAATCAGCGAAAGACTGTGCAGCCGGGTCTCATCCAGTTGTTTTTCGACGCTGCGAAAGTTGGACAGCGACAGGAAAAGCAGCCCGAAAGGCGACTTGCTGCCCTCACTGCGGATCATCAGATCAAAAACGGCCTTGTCGAAAGCAGCACGATTGGGCAGACCGGTGGCGCTATCAAAGAAAGCCATCTGCTTGAGCTTTTCCTCTTGCTCCACTGCCCGCAACTGTTCTAGTTTACGCAGACGCATATCCGCGACGGCGGACATCACCGCCAGTGCAATAAAGACGCTGATGGTCAAGGCCAGCGGTAACCCGAGCCAGCCACCAGCCAGTTGGTTACCAGGATGTGGCATGGCATCGGCCGGAAAGCTTACAGCCATCATGCCGGTATAGTGCATGCCACAAATAGCGGCCCCCATCACCAACGAGGCAATGGCTTGCAAGGTTGCGGCCTTGCGACCGCTGGTGCCCTTGAGAGCGCGGCAGATCAGCATCGCAGCCGCCGAGGCGACAATGGCGATTACAATCGAGAGCACCAGCAGCAGCGGATCATAGCTGGGGGCCGGACTCATGTTGATCGCCCACATTCCCGAATAATGCATCAAGGAAATACCGCCACCCATGACCAGGCTACTGACAATCACATGCAGCACACGGACGTTCTGCAGACTGATAATGAACAGGGCAATGGCGGACGCCAGCACTGCAGCCAACCAGGAAAACACTGTTATGCCCAGATCATAGGTCATTTCCACCGGCATGATATGCGCACGCATACCGACAAAATGCATGGTCCAGACGCCCGTACCCATGGTCATGGCACCCAGAGCCAGCCAGAATCGGCCCTTGGCCCGACCAGACGATGACAGTTGCGCGCCAAAATGCAGGGCACTGTAGGACGCCAGAATGGCGACCAGGTAAGACAGCAAAACAAGACCTGGATCGTAATGACCGTTCATGTACAACGCTCTCCGAAAAATGGGGCCCTGGAATGTGGCCGCTTTCACATTTCGACGCTTTTGTACCACAAACCTATACAAAATAAACAAGACGTCAGCACTCTGTATAAGTATTAGAAATTACCCCTGGGCTGCTCATCTTGTGTCAGCAATACGTCATTCAGGCTTTGTTCTTTCAACCATACGGGCCAAGGCATTGAAATAATGGATCATATAACTCATGGCTGTGAGCAGTGATTCATACAAAAATACACCCCGTCTCTGTATGAAAGCCCAGGTCAGGCTCATAGCCCGTTACATTTCTTGTACGCCAGGTGTCGGCGATAACGCTCGGGACAGGAGCCTGTCCAGCGGCGAAAGGCGCGATTGAAGGCACTTTGTTCGGAAAAGCCAAGCAGGAAGGCGATATCCGTGCCACTCAGTGCGGCGTCAGCCAGATAGTCACAGGCCAACTGTTCACGGGTCTGATCCAGAAGCTGGCGCCAGCAAGTCTGTTGCTCGGCAAGCCGCCGCTGCAGGCTGCGCACCGACAAATGCAGCTGCCTGGCAATACGTGGCAGCGTTACCTGCCCCTCAGGCAAGCAACGGATCAGCGCCTGCTGCACCGCGCGGTCGATCTCACCCGCATCCGGTGCTGCACGTAAAAGCGCCTGGGCCTGACTGTCCAGTAATCCGCGCAAATACGGGTCGCTACCGGGTAAGCGGCTGACCAGGCACTCAAGCGGCATGACAACCGCCGTTTCCGTTGCCGCAAAGGAGACCGGACAGGCGAAAAAGTCTTCATAACACTGCAGCTCTTGGCGCTTATCCGGTCTGGCAAAGGCAAAACTGACAGACTTGAGGGTGAAGGCACTACCCAGCAAACGGCGCTGAAAGGCTACCAACGCGGCTATGGCAACCGTATCGGCAAGCCTGCCGGTGGATGCTGAGGCAGGCCAGGACAGTCTGACCTCCCCCGCATCGAGCTGCACCTGGGCCAGATTGACGCCGTAGAACAGGCGCTCGTAACGGCGATAGACCTGCAGTGCCTCACCCAGGGTATCGCAGGCCAGAATCAGATAGCCCAACACCCCAAGGTGTCGTGGTTCAACCAGAGCGCCCACAGCCAAGGCCTGGGCAGGCAGCTCGGGGCGCAGTTGCAATGCTTGTTCGAGCATATCGGACCAGAGTGGCAACGGCACGTTATCTGCTGGCCGGCGACTACCCAGAATCGCCCGCACGCCCGGCGCCGGCAGAGCCTGTTGATCCAGCCAGGCGGTCAACAACTGCACCCAGGCGCCGGTTACCCGCAGTGGCGTCATCATCAGCCTCCATTGCATTTGGCATATTCGGTCAAAATGGTGGCATGAAAAGTCAATTTTTGCATCAGCAACCGGGGCAGACTGAGACTAATTGCCAGCCTTACAGGAACAACTCTGATGAACTGGGCCTCGGCGTTCAATGCAGTGTATGTCGATAGCGGCCTCGCCAATCTGGTCAACGCCTTGCCAGCCTGGCTGGCCATGGATGAGCGGCAGCTGGTTTTCATACTGGCGACACCGGTGTTTATCGGGGTATTTGCCTGGGAATATCTGAAGATCCGCCATGATCCCCGCCTGGTGGATGGCAAGGAGTCGTTACGCAACTTCATGCTCGGCGCCGGTTACCAGATGACCGAGCTGCTGTTTGCCGGGATTATCGCTTTCCCCGTCTATGCGCTGGCCTACCACTATCGCCTGCTGGATATCTCTCTGACCCTCACCAGCGCACTACTGCTGTTTGTTCTGACTGATCTGTGCTTTTACTGGATGCATCGAGCCTCGCACCGAGTGCGCTGGTTGTGGGCCGCCCATGTTACCCATCACTCGTCGGAACGCATGAATTTCTCGACCGCCATGCGCCAGAACGCGACCAATATCTTCAATGGCGGCTGGCTGTTCTACGTGCCACTGGCACTGCTCGGCTTCAATCCGGTATGGATCGGCGTCTGCTACGCCCTGTCGCTGGTCTATCAGTTCTTCATTCACACCACCCTGGTGGGCAAGCTGCATCCGGCCATCGAGTATGTGTTCAATACGCCCAATCACCATCGTGTACACCATGGGCGCAACCCGGCCTATATCGACACCAACTACGCCGGGGTTTTCATCCTGTTTGATCGACTGTTCGGCAGCTTTGCCTGTGAGCGCTGTGATCAGCCGATAGAATACGGCATCACCCGCCCGGTACCCGGACAGGGCCTGCTGATCAGTTGGCTGCATGAGTACCGCGACCTGTTCAGCGACATGGCCAAGCCAGGCGCATTGGGGCAACGACTTGAACACCTGTGGCGACCGCCGGAATGGGAAAGATCCAATCTGGACAGTGCAAAACAAGACGAACCTGCCCGACCAGAATAACCGGGCAGGTCACATACCGGGGCTATCAGGGCCGGGTAATGCCGTGCAATCCCCCGGCGCTTCTGAGTGACAGCAGATCGTTCAGACTCATGAACATAGTCTCATTGTAGTAGCTGTCAACATAGGCGCTGCCGTCTCGCACATCCTGGCGTACGCCGGACACCCGGTCATAGGCGAGAGTACTCAACTGAAACTTGATCTTGTCGCCATTGACCGAGACCACCCGCATGACCCCATGTTTGAACTCGGTATCCTCATGTTCGTAGACCCGACTGTAATCGACCAGGTAGAGGTCGTTGACCATCGGCTGCTGGATAAAGACGGCTTCGTTATCAACCTCCTGTTTGACGACAACGGCCATACCAGCAAAGAGCACAGCGATCAGAATGAGGCCCGAGAACAACGGTACCATGCGGCCACGGGTAAACAGCTTGCTGGACAGTGCCTGACGCACCTCGGCCGGGATTTCCTTGTCCATCAGGGTTTTCTTGCAGTGCAGACACTCGACACCGACCTGCCGCGAGGTCATCAGCGTGGGAATCCAGTACAAGTGAAAATAGCGCATCACACCAAAGCTGATGAACTCACGGTTATTGCAGCTAGGGCACACCAGCCCGTCAACCAACTGCCCCTGCACCACCTTTCCCTTGGTTCCAAAAAAAATCATTCGGGCTTCCCCTGCGCTATTTGATGGCAATATGCCAATGCAGTGTGCCCAATCATCGGATGCTGTAAAAAGCAGAAATACTTTAAAGTGTTAACCGGTTCATGAAATAAACCGAAACATGTCCTGCCACGCCACAGCAAGGCGCTTAACGGCTGTGCTCTGGTGGTATCGAATAAGTACCCACCGCATGAGCCACCGGCTCGTCCGAGCCCTCGGAGAATATCGATACCTCGCCTATGGCCAGCGTTTTCCCAACCTTGAGCAAGCGGCATACGCCAAGAATGTCGCAACCAGCCGCAGGTTTGCGCAGAAAATTGATATTCAATGCCGTGGTCACCGCCAGCGGTAGCAAACCGATTTCACCGAGAATGGCCGCATACAAGGCTACATCCGCTGTGGTCATCATCACCGGACCCGAGACCGTGCCGCCCGGACGCAGCTCGGCATGTCCGACTCGATGCCGAACCGTTGCCGAGGCCTCACCCAAGGCTTCAACCCGAACCTTGGCCTGAGGAAAGGTCTCATTGAAAAACGCATTGAGTTCATCAACCGATGGTTTGTGGCGCATGCTCCACCTCGCCTGACATGCCAGCCTTGAGCATGCCCTGGGTTTCAGGTCGGGACCACGCTTTGGCCGATCCAGCCGCGTATTCGGCACTGTCAGCCCAGCCTTGTGCGGCCACCTCAGTCGAATCGCCCCGCCACCTCAATACAATTCCGGCCTGCGGCCTTGGCCCGGTACATGGCATGATCCGCCTCCGACAGCAGCTGCTCCAGGCTGTGTTGTGCATCAGGGCTCTGTGCAATACCAAAGCTGGCCGTACACAGGATGTCTGAATTGCCATACCTGACCTGCATCGCCATCAGCGCCTGGCGTAGGCGTTCAGCCAGTGCAGTGGCTTCTTCCGCCGACTGACCGGCCAGCAATATGGCAAACTCCTCCCCACCGATACGGGCAAAAATATCCGCGTCACGGACTAGCGGCGCTGCAGCCTGGGTCATGGCCACCAGCATTTTGTCACCCGCGCTGTGACCGTAATGGTCATTGATCTGCTTGAAATTGTCGGCATCGAACATGACCAGTGAAACCGGCTGTTTACTGCGGCGCATCTGATGCAGGGTCTGGATACCGAGGGCAAAAAACGCCCGTCGATTCCGCAGACCGGTCAGCTCATCCGTTTGCGCCAGATTTTCAGCCAGTTGCTTGGCGTGCTTCAGCTGTTCTTCAACACGCTTTCGGTCGGTAATGTCAGTGGCAATTTCCATTCGCACCAGACGGCCATCAGTCCAGACAATGGCCTGATCCCGACACTGGTACCAATGCTGGGTCAGCGTATTCTGAAACTCCCAGACGTAGGGCGGTTTGGGCTTGCCGTCAACATCGAGCAAACGATGATTGGTGCAAAACACGCAGGGGCCGGTCTGACCAGTCTGAATGGTTTCCCAGCAGCGTCGGCCACCTGGCTCGCCCCACAACCGGCGACCATAGGCATTCATATACAGGAGATCGTGGGTCTGCATATCCGACACATAGACCAGCGCATCGAGGCTGTCGAGGATGCTGCCCATAGGGACTGGATTGGGGTCTGGAGGAGCCTGGCTCATATCCTGGTATCCTTGTCTGGATGGGCCTGTGGCAGCCCTGGCTCAGTATAGACCCAAAGAGTGAAACCGAGCGCAATGTCATCCGTCCAATCCTGATCAGGTTGAACCTGTGCTGTCAGAAGCGGTACTCGAAGCAACTGATGTCACGGGCATACAGCTCGGCCACCCGCTGCCGGGTTGCCTGATCATAGTAATCACGGTAGTCCGCATGAACCGGAATACGCTGCCCGGTCAGGCGCCGAGCCAGCGTCCGCAAGGACTCAGCAGGGGTCATTCGAGCGACTGCTTCGCGTGATTTGTTTACATGAGGCAGTCCCGTCTGCGGTATGGAGAGCGCATCACAGACCTGATGAAAGTCTTGCTGCAACGTCTCGAAGCGACCGACAAAGTCCACCAGCAGACGCTCTCCCTGATACAGGTAATCCGCCTGGGGCCCCACAAACCAGTACATGTCCTCAAACAGCCTGTTACTGAAAGGCCCCATCAGAAAGGTCTTGAAGTCGCAGCGCCGCTGGTATCCCAGATATTTATAGAATGACACCATGCGACTCCAGGGATTGCGCACAAAACTGAACTTGTAATAGCTGTCAAACATTGTGGATGAGACGTATCTGCAGCTTACATACTCACCGGCTTTAAGGTGGGCAAGACGGGGTGGACCGAGCTCAGGACGATCATTTTGCCGCAGCAGCAGAGGCGCTCGGGTATCCCAGCTCAAGCCAAGGCGTTGTAAAAAAACATGCTCAACGCTCTGACCGGCATTTTTGGGAATATGGATGAAAATACATTTCTCATGGTGACAGATCATCCCACTAGGACTCCAGATGCCGTGTATCGACTGCAAAATGACTTCAATCTTTGGACCGCAAGTAGAACATCGCCAGCGGCGTTAAGGCAATGCTCCTGCCGACAAGCTAGCGTTATACTGTTACCCCACCCAGCAACTGGAACGACGCGTGACTCAACCGTTTGAAATCCAAGACCATGACCCCGCAGAGTTCAGGCGGCAGACACGCACCAGCACGCTGATCTGTGTTGCTCTTTTTGCGCTGCTGGCCATGGGTCTATCCACACTCGCTGTACATCTGTTTGGCTCGCCAGAGGGTAGTAATTTCAGATGGAATCTGGGCGGCATACTGTTTGGGCTGGCGTTGAGCATTCTGATTGTGCGCCTTCTATTCTGGCAGCAGCCTTGGATGGCACATGCCGTTTATGGCTGGCGATTGAAGCGCGCACTGATGAGCGTCAGCAATATCATGCACAAGGTCGAGAAGGGCGTTGAGGCGGGTGACGCTGATGCCATGCTGTTACTGCGCTTCTATCATTTGGGCCTGAAGCACATGCATGAACTGGAAGGAAACCAGGTAGCGCAGGACGAACTTCAACCGGAGCGCTTGCAGCATGAGCAGCGCATGCAGAGCAGGCAACTGACCCTGCTGGTTACGCGACTCGACCCACAGTGGCTGAGCAGCGTAAGCCAGCATTATTGACGTAAGGTCAGGTGCGTTGCTGCACACAATAATGCAGGACTGCGGGTATCAAATAAATCGATCGCTGATCAGCATGCCATGCAATACATAGCACATCTGTTTGCCGCGCCGCAGGGTAAGCGGGCTTCTGCTGGCAATGGTCCAGTGTTCGCTCAGCAGGGTATCAATATGCGCGCGAAGAGCGTCGAGCTTGCGTTGCTGTCGGTCTTCGAGTTCTACAACCTCAATGCCCAGCGGTGGCAATCCCAAGCTACTCACCGACACCAGAGCATCCGAAGCGATGACAGATTCGGCTGGCAAGCGCGAAGCACTGGCTGATGATGGGGTGCGGCGTGACTCGTGCATAACGATGACCCTGCATAAAGGAAACGTCGTCAGCGTCCTGGCTTATTATGGAAGCGGCATCTAGCCTGATCACATCTTATACAAATCCAGCTTATGTACAACCCAGGGAAATCGCCACGCCAGAAGAAAGAAATGCCAACTGGTTCACACAATTTATTTATTAATACCCCTCATCACTCGCTTCCACGCGAAAACAAGCGGCCTATCCCATGTCACAACCACCTGGCTAGCCGCCTTGGGGTTCACGACGTGTTACAAATCCAGCGGTCATCACAGCCGCCCTCATGCACAGGTCATCAGAAACGGGTATAGCAGCGAGAAGTCCAGCCATGAACCCTGTTTCAGGGCACTCCGTGTTGCAGCTCAAAGCCATCAAGGGCATGCTGACACATATCGACAATCAGCCTGTGAGCCTTCAATGCCTGCCTTGCATATCGACATCGTTTCCGACATCGCCTGCCCCTGGTGCGCCATTGGCTTCGCCAGACTGCAGCAGGCCATGATGCAATTGAATGGTGAAATGCAAATCACTGTGAGTTGGCGCGCCTTTGAACTGAATCCCGATCCGGATGCACCACCACTGCCGATCACCGAGGCGCTGTCGCGCAAATACGGCCGCCCGGCCGACGCCATCATTGCTGCGCAAAATGACATGATGCGGATTGCCAGCGAGTTGGGTCTGAACTTCTCCCGCATGCAGGAGCGCATGACGCGCAACACCTTTGACGGCCATCGGCTGGTTAAATGGGCCGCCCAATTCGACCGGCAAAGCGCCATGAAAATGGCCTTGTTCGATGCCTATTTTGGCGCAGCAGCCGATATCACCGATCACCGGGTCTTGACCGACTGTGCAACGGCTGCCGGGCTGAGTGCCGAAGAGGCCTCTGCCGTGCTGGGCTCAGACCAGTTCAGCGAGCAAGTGCGGGCAGAAGAGAGGCATTATCAGCAAGCCGGGATCAACTCGGTACCGGCCTTCATCATTAACCAGCAATTCCTGATTTCCGGCGCACAGGAGCCTGACACCTTGGTCAGCGCACTGCGCGAGATTGCCGCGAAATCGCCTACTGAAACAAACCCAGACCGATAAAGCCCAATAGCAGCGTCAATACAAACTGGAAGGCCACCGCCAGCACGCTGATTAGGAAGCCCTTCAGTAGCGTGGTACCCAGTACCAGGGCAAATACCCCGGCACCCACCAGCGCAGACACAAGCAACGTGACAAAATCGCCCAGAACCATCTGCTCCAGCAGCATGAAGACCGCGATCAGCACCACCACCGCCAGCAGGGCGGAAGAGAAACTGGTCTTTTGCGCCCCGACCAAACGGGCTGCCAGCATCACCGGCAGCACCAGCAAAACCACCAGCACCACAACCACAACGATCCAATTCATGCAACGCTCCTTGAGACAGCACCAAAGCTTAGCTAATCGAAAGCACATCGACCTGCGGATGTGTGGCCATTTCCACCCGATTACGCCCCCCCTCCTTGCTCGCATAGAGCGCAGCGTCAGCCCGCGCAATGCTACTGCTGAGCGCTTCACCCGGCAGGTGCTGGCTAACACCAATACTCAGGGTTACTGCCAATCCCTGCCCATACTGTGACCAGTTGTGCTCGGCCACGGCCTGGCGTATTCGTTCGGCAATCAGAAATGCCTGATTGCCGTCCGTGGCGGGTAGCACCGCGAGAAACTCCTCGCCACCCCAGCGGCCGACGTAATCCTGCTCGCGCAGGGCATCGCTGATGACCTGACTGATCTCGCACAGAATACGATCCCCCAGATCATGGCCAAAGCGGTCATTGAATTGCTTGAAGTGATCCACATCCATTAATAGGAAGGCAACTGCAGAAGCCTGTGAATCCTCGGCGAGAATGTCCTGATCAGCACGCTCAATCATGTGCCGCCGGTTGAACAGACGGGTCAAAGGGTCAGTCATCGCCATGCGACCCAATACCTTGTGCGCCTGCTTGACCGTGGTCATGTAATAGACCGACAGATAACTGAACATGGCAAACACAACGGTCAGATTGAACAGGTGCACCCCCAGCAATGCCCCCTCCGGAATTGGCTGAACAGGTTCCATGTAACGCATGCTGACATCCAGGACAACATAGAACAGCCAGAGGCAAAACACGGATAGCGCGGCCCAGCGCAGGGAGCGGGTACCGGCAAACAGGGCGGGGATAAACATGAACAAATAGTAGTGAAAGCCGCTGTCCCAACCGATCAACAGTGTACCCAGCGCGGCATGAACTATGACTTCAATCCAGATCAGCAAAACGGCCAGACGGTTCCTGCGCCTGGTCAGTGCCACGTATGCCGTGGCATACATGGCCACACTGACCACGTTGATCCAGGCCAGAATCGGCGAACCCAGATAGTGGAATATAAAGAAGAACGCAACATCCACGCTGCCGGCCATCACGCAACAACGCATGCTCATCAACCAGAACTGCGAGCGTGGCTCATCGTTGCGCCGGCGTGCATCCATGTCTCTTACCGCTCCCTTTACGTAATGTCTTTTGGATATTAAACCTTAATGCCATTTCAGTATTACATACACTACCATTGGTGCCTGAAATACCTTTGGGAGCCATTTTGTTGATGACATACCAGGCTCGCCACCTGAAACTGGCAACGCTATCCATTTCAAGAGACTCCGGCATGGCCTACTGGCTGGTAAAAAGCGAACCTGACGAATGCGGTATCGAGGATTTTGCCGCCAACCCGGGCAAACCCATCCGCTGGGACGGCGTGCGTAATTACCAGGCCAGGAATTTTCTGATGCAGATGGCAGAAGGCGATTCAGTCCTGCTTTATCATTCCAGCTGCAAGCACATCGGCATAGCCGGAATCATTCGAGTGGCCCGCTGCGCTTACCCCGACCCGACCCAGTTCGATCCTGCGTCCGCCTACCATGACCCCAAAAGCAATCCGGACAGGCCGCGCTGGCAAGCCGTGGACATGCAATTCGTGGCACGCCTGCCAGAATTGATTCCACTTGATCAGTTGCGCACAAAGCAGGGACTGGAGAACCTGCCACTGGTGCAAAAGGGCAGTCGGTTATCGGTCATGCCGGTGTCGGCGGCTGAATGGCAACTGATACTGGGCCAGTCAGACTGAGCCAGACGCTACCTGAAGTCCACCTGACTCTTGGCATGGTAGGCCTTGAGCAATGCCAGTAACTCGGCATGGCTCACCTTCAAGCCATTGGCGGACAGACTAACGGGTGTGCCGCACATTTTCAGATTGGCCCGTTGCGCCATACGTTTCAAGCCTGTGTCCGGCGCAATGAAATTCTCCGGCTTGTGCATCATCACCAGTACAAGACGTTGCCCGTGTATCGACGTCTCGCGGATATCGAGCACCGCTGACCAGGGCACAAAACCTGAGGACACACCACTGCTGTTATCAGCAAAGCCTGACTGGCCCAGGATCAGTCCGGGTTTGCTGTCGACCAGCTTTTTAATTCCGATCAGCGTACAGAGGCCAAAGAATCCGATTGCCAGCAAGCCAATACCATAGACCAACCACGGCATATTGAAGCGGCGCTGAGCAGCAATGGTTTGCGCATCCATGGAGACCATCCACACACCCAGGGCGACAAAACCACACCCCAGCAGAGTCAACAGCAGAATTTTACCTTTGCTCAGGGCTATCCGTGTCTCGGGTATGCTCGGATTCAGTTCAACCATCTCTTTTCCCTCGGGCCCGCTCCCATCAGAGGGAGCCGGGTAAACAGCCCCAGCCAGCGGCAAAGACTATCAGCGCAGGCCTGATACGCACCAGAGAAACATAAGTGATCCGTTTAACAGTACCGGCATGACGCCATGCATCACCCGTTCCAGTGAGTTTGGCATTCGTCCGCAGGCAAACACTTGTATCTGTAATAGCAAAGAGCTACTTTGAAAAAAAAAGAGCAAAATACATGTCAACCCATGCCGTAGCCACCCACTTAATTCGGTGGACATGCTGATGAGTCGCCGCGAAACACAAGACGATGGTTTTCTCGTTCTGTTTCGCAGGTTGCCTATTGCCTGCATGCTCACCCGCATAGCAGACGATCAGGTACTGGCCGTCAATCCCGCCTTCGAGCACCTGTTTGGCTGGGATGGGGCTCAGATCATCAATCGCCATTCCGCCGACCTTCCGTTTTGGAGCAGCCCACAGCAACGTCAGGCATTTCTCGATCGATTTGCCCGGTCCGGCCGTATCCAGCAATGCGAAACCGCCTTCAAGTGCCACGATGGCCAGATCAAGCCCTGCCTGGTCTACGTGGAGTTTATTGATATCAATGGCCAGGCCTGCCGCCTGTCCATGGCCCACGACATGTCAGAGCGGACCGCCGCCGAGCTGACGTTGAAGCAAAGCGAAGCCAAGTTCTCAGCCCTGTTTATCGATTCGCCAGAGCCCTACGTCCTGTTTGAGAAACGCAGTGCGCAGATTGCCGATATCAACCGCCGTTTTACGGAAGTATTTGGCTACCAACCCAAGGATGTCATAGGTAAAACCGCCATGGACTTCGGGCTCTGGCGTTATCCGGAAAAACGTCCGGCGATCATCGACAAGCTGATGCGCGAGCGCTGCCTGCGCAACGAACCCATCGACTTCATAGCCAAGGACGGGCGCGTACTGAACTGCGAAGTATCCAGCAACTTCATCATGATTGGCGGCGATCGCTGCACCCTCTCCTGCTTCAAGGATGTTACCGAGCAAAAAAACATCGAAGCGCGGATCAAGCACCAGGCTTATCACGACGCCTTGACTGACCTGCCCAACCGCTTACTGTTGCAGGACCGCCTGCAACAGCATCTGGCTCTCGGCGAACGTCATGGCCTGGGCTGCGCACTGCTGTTTTTTGACCTGGACCATTTCAAGCGTATCAACGACTCGCTGGGCCACAGCTGCGGGGATGCCGTGCTTCAGGAAGTCAGTCGCCGCCTGCGAGAACGCGTGCGTAAAGCCGATACGGTCGCTCGCCTGGGCGGCGACGAATTTGTCATCCTGCTCACCGGCCTGGCTGGCGACAGCACCCAGATTGCCGAGCATGCACGCCTGCACGCTGCCGAATTGCTGGAAGCGGTTTCCGCTCCGATGCAAATTGAAGGTCACGGTTTACAACTCAGCTGCAGCATTGGCATTGCGCTATCGTCCGAGCATGGCAACACCCCTGAAGACCTGCTCAAACACGCAGATACCGCCCTGTACGGGGTCAAAGCCAGCGGTCGCAACAATATCGCGTTCTTTGAACCGGAAATGCAGGTAGTGGTCAGCCAGCGCCTGCACCTGGAAGCCGAGCTGCGGCAGGCGCTGCTTGAGCAGGCGTTCCATCTGCATTACCAGCCACAGATCGACGCGCAGGCCCAGCGCATCATCGGCGGCGAAGCCTTGCTGCGCTGGCAGCACCCGGTGCAGGGCCTGATTGGGCCCGCCACCTTTATGCACGTGCTCGAAGAGAGCGGCATGATCCTCGACGCCGGTCACTGGATACTGCGTGAAGCCTGCGGTTTTATTGCCCGCATGCTGAGCAAGGATCTGATCGATGCCGACCAGTTCAGTCTCAGCATCAACATCAGCCCCCTGCAATTCCGTCAGGCTGACTTTGTTGCCCGGGTGGCTGCTGCCATTGCCGAGCAGCAGATCCCGACCCAGTGCCTGAAACTGGAGATCACCGAAAGCATGGTGATCCACAACATCAATGACACCGTGGAAAAAATGCATGAGCTGCGCGATATGGGCATACGTTTTGCCATCGATGACTTTGGTACCGGCTATTCATCGCTCAGCTACCTCAAACGCCTGCCCGTCGATCTGCTGAAAATCGATCAATCCTTTATCAACGACTGCACTCACGACAGCAACGATGCTGAGATTGTCCGTGCCATCATCGCCATGGCCCGCAGCCTGAAGCTGGAACTGATAGCCGAAGGGGTGGAGACCATCGAGCAACTTGCTTTCCTGCAGCAGCAGGATTGTCATACCTATCAGGGTTACTTCTTCAGTCCAGCTGTCAGCGAGCAGGCCTTCTGCGCACTGCTAAGCTCTCTGCCCGGAAAAGCCAAGAGCTAAACCGGGTGTCTCGCCCCTGAACCCGGCTTCTTCACAGCCCTGAGCCGACCAGCTCATCCACACCCAACAGCGCATCCAGGCTTTTCAGCGTATCGGTGACCACGCGACCCTGCGCGGAATGACAACCGGTGTCATGCTCCAGTGCTGCCTTTTCAAACTGCTCGCTGGTCCAGACCACGGTGTAGAGCGGCAGATCCGTGGCACGCGGCTCACAATCGACCGTCATGCTGGTCGCGCCCATGACCGGCTGCAATGCAGCCAACCGGGACTGAACCCGTTGAAAGACCAGCGCTTGGTTGCTCAGCCGCCGTTGACCCTCAACCTGGGTGTAGAGATCGCCATTGAAGTAGGTCGACCCATCCGCTTCCACCGCAACCTGATAAACCGGGCACTGGCCATTGCAGGGGCCAACCGAGTAACTGATCCTGAATATCTCTGCCGGATTCTCGCTACTGGCGGCACTCGCGGGCTGTTGCTGTTGCTGTTGCTGTTGCTGGGCACAGCCAAGCATCAGCAGGAAAGGAACACAAAGGCTCCATCGTAAACGTCTGTTGTGGATCAAGGACTGGCACCTTCTGCAGGATCATGGACTGCGCTATCAAAACCGCAGCATCCATTACATGGTTTTTATTCGCCTGGTACAGGCTAGACGGCCGAGCAAACCATAGACAACAACCCGTGAGGATAAAATCCCGGGCAATCGAGACTATCACGCATGACAGACATTCTGCCGCTGCCATGATCCAGTCCGTCACCATGCCCTGCTACGTCATATGGCGTATGTACCCGTGCAACACCGGCTCTAGAATGACAAAAACAGCTCGTCAACACGGCGCATACCTCATGCAAAAAGTAGGAACCATTCAGTCAATCTGGCGCTATCCGGTCAAAGGCATGGCCGGTGAGTCGCTTGAAGCCTGCTATCTGAGTGCCAGCGGTCTGCTGGGTGATCGTACCTGGGCAGTACAGGACCTGAAGCGCGCTGAAATCCAGAGCTGCAAATTTCGTCCTGATTTGCTGCGCTGCCGTGCGCGTCAGCAATTGGATAGCCAGGGTAACCTGAGCGGCAGGCTGGATATTCACTTTCCGGATGGCGAGGTACTGACCAGTGACGATCCACAGGTGCATCAGCAGATTTCCAGCATCCTTGGCCATGCCAGTGCATTACAGCCCCTGCGGCCCTTCGCCGACGATCCGGCCTTTTATCGTCGCCATAAAACTGACGACCAAAGCTGGCTGAATGAATTGAAAGCAACCTTTGCTCGTGAACCCGGCGAACCCCTGCCGGATCTGGATAACCTGCCAGAGGTGATGCAGGAGTATGTATCGGTGCCCGGCACTTTCTTTCTGGTATCGCCCTTGCACCTGCTGACCAGCGCCAGCCTGCAGCACATGCAGCAGATCAACAGCGCAGCCGATTGGCATGTGGAACGCTTTCGCCCGAATCTGGTGATAGATACCCTGCCAGGCATGCAGGGTCTGGTAGAACAGCGCTGGGTTGGCAAGCAGATCATCCTCGGCGATATCCGCATTCATGCCAGTGGCACCGCACCCCGTTGCGGCGCGGTAACCCGAGCACAGGCCCAGCTGCAGCAGGACACCGGCATTCTGCGCAGCATTGTGCGTGAAGCCGATCAGAATCTGGGGATCTATGCCGCCATTGAAGGCGAGGGCCTTCTGCAGGTTGGCGACGAGGTCTTTGTCGGTTAGCGCTGTCGGGTTGGGTTAATGCAGAGGGCTGAGCCGATTACCGATTAGTAACTCACACCCCGTCGGTCTTCAGTCCATGGATCCTGGCGAGCGCTTCGACCGCCGCACGGGTTCCGGTGATTTCCCACTCAAACCAGTTGGTCCATTCAAACACCAGCCTGGCGTTGTCCCTTGCAAAGGTATAACTGTCAAAGTCGATGCCCTTGTCAAAGGCCAGACAGCTGTACTCCGCGCTGATTTTCCAGCCATCGGCCTTGAGCGCATCCATTATCTCGACGCCCTTTCCGGTTTCCAGATCAATAACCTTCACCTGTCAGTGCCTGCACTGTTCAGCGTCATAAGGTCGTGGGCTCGGGCCTAGCCAGAATATAGTCCGGCCCATAGTGGCTGCACAGCGCCAGCAAGTTGGGGTTGCTCGGCACGACAACACGGTGCTGGCTGTCAGTAAAGGTGCAGGTTACATCGTTATCGGTATCGGACCCGACGTTTATGCCCACTGCCATCGCGTAGACAAAGTCCGATGCCTGAACCGGCTCACTGCTGGAACGCGGGAGATAGACGCGATACTCCCAGGAACAGCAACTGGCTCGACCGGACTCGACCAGAAACTCATCAACCATAATCAGATCCGCGTAACCACTGGCAAAGAACTCAAACAGGGCATCCCGCTCGGGCGTTAGACGGTAAATCGCGCCTTCGCAATTGGGTCCTGCCCCACACATGCCTCGGGTTTCAAGCTCATGCAGACCATCGCCGTCCAGATCGCGCAGCGCGGCACCACCCATGGGCGCTTCCTCGGCATCCTGAACCAGCGCAAAGATGAGCGTGTAAGGGGCGTCAGCGATGGCGCGGTAACTGACTCGGATATCCCGTTCAATCGCCTCTTCGCAATACTGCACCAGCAGTTGCAACGATGAGCCATCAGCGTTTTCGGCTTGCTCAGTGACGGCATCACACTGCGCAAAAGCCGATGAGTGAACAAGGCCGAGCGAAACAAAAAGCAAAAAGGGATAGGCGCGCATAGCATAGTTAAGTAGAATGCGAACTGTTCGCATTACGTTATAGATCTGCATATAGCACAACACGCCAAGCTCCACGGATTTCCATTTACCATCAGAGTTACCTGTCATGTCGTCCAATAATCTCAAGCCGTCTGCCCTCTTCCTGCTCCTCGCCACATTGCCGCCACTGGCGCTTGCCCAGCCCGCTGCTCAGGATGAGCCAACGGATAGCCTTGAACTGCCGACCACCATTGTCCGCGCCAGTGCCGATGCATCCGCCAAGGGGCTTCCCGCAGCTTATGCCGGCGGCCAGGTAGCCTCGGGCGCGCGCATCGGTGTTCTGGGTAATGCAGATTACATGGAAACACCCTTCAACGTGACCAGCTATACCGAGATGCTGATTGAAGACCAGCAGGCCGCCAGCATTGGCGAAGTGCTGATCAACGACCCCGCAGTGCGCGTAGCGCGCGGTTTCGGCAACTTCCAGCAGGTCTATCTGGTGCGCGGGCTGCCCATCTTCTCTGACGACATCTCCTATAACGGCCTGTTTGGCCTGTTGCCCCGCCAGTACATGGGCACCGAGTACGTCGAGCGGGTCGAAGTACTGCGTGGCGCAAACGCCTTCCTGTATGGCGCCGCCCCAGGCGGCAGCGGATTGGGCGGTGCGATCAATATCGTGCCCAAGCGTGCCCCCAATCAAGCGCTGAATCAGGTTACCGCGGGCATTCGCTCGGGCGGACAAGCTTACGTCGCTGGCGATTTCGCACGGCGCTCGGCGGATAACCGCTTTGGTCTGCGTCTGAACCTGGCGCGCCGTGATGGCGATACCGCTGTGGATGGCGAGTCCGCGGAACTGGATGTAGCGGCCATTGGTGCCGATTTTCGCCAGGGCAATCTGCGCCTGTCAGCGGATATAGGCCATCAATATCATCGTCAGGACGCCTCCCAACCCAACATCACCATTGCCGCCGGTCTGGCTATCCCATCCGCGCCCGATGCCGACAAGAGCATTGCTCAACCCTGGTCATACTCCAGCGCCCGGGACACCTTTGGCACGTTGCGCGCCGAATATGATTTTAGCGACAACCTCACCGGCTGGATCGCCGGCGGCCTGCGCAAGGGCGACGAGTCCGGCAACTTCGCCAACCCCACCGTGATCAACGCCGCCGGAGATACCACCGCCTACCGCTTTGCCAATGTGCGTGAAGACGACATCAAAACCGGTGAGGCCGGTCTGCGCGGCAGCTTTATGACCGGTTCTGTCGGACACACAATAACCCTGTCCGCTGCAGTGTTTTCCTCGGAGTCACGCAACGCCTTTGGTTTCTCGGATTTCAGCGGCTTTGGCAGCAACCTCTATACCCCGACGGATGTCACTGCCCCCCCTACCACAGCCTTTATCGGTGGCAACTTCAATAACCCGCTGGTGACCGAGGAAGTCAGCACCCGCAGCCTGGCCCTGGCCGACACCCTGTCATTGCTCGATGACAGGCTGCGACTGACCCTGGGTGCTCGGCACCAGCACATCGAAACCCACAGTTACGACGCCAGCTCAGGCGTGGAAACGGCCGACTACTCGGAAAGCGCAGTCACACCCATTGCCGGAGTGGTCTATCAGATCAATCCGGTGTTATCCGCCTACGCCAATTACATCGAAGGCCTGGTCAAAGGGGATGTTGCCAATGCCGGATTCGGTCAACCCCCGCTGAACAACCAAGGCCAGGCACTGGAACCCTACAAGACGCGCCAGAGCGAGGTGGGTCTGAAGTATGACGGCGGTCGGATCGGCGGCAGCATTGGCCTGTTCCAGAGCCGCAAGCCGATTGGCGGCGTGGAAAACAACACCTACAAGGTAGTCGATCATCAGCGTAACCGCGGCCTCGAGCTGAGCGCCTTCGGCCAGCCGGTTGCAGGCCTGTCGATACTCGGTGGGATCAGCTTGCTGGATGCCGAGGTCGACGACAATGATGCTATCGGCTCACCCGACACTCAGGTCAATCTGGGCCTGGACTGGGCGGTACCGGGAATACACGGCCTGTCACTCGACACCCGGGCGATCCACACCAGCTCACAATACGCCGACCTGGCCAATACCCAGAAACT
This sequence comes from Halopseudomonas sp. 4NH20-0008, assembly GCF_057548395.1. Taxonomy (NCBI): domain Bacteria; kingdom Pseudomonadati; phylum Pseudomonadota; class Gammaproteobacteria; order Pseudomonadales; family Pseudomonadaceae; genus Halopseudomonas; species Halopseudomonas sp. 4NH20-0008. The sequence goes on along the minus strand of NZ_BAAJMD010000019.1, from coordinate 8,302 downwards.
ACCGTCCTGGACCCGCTTTGATCTGGGCGCCCGCTACACCACCTTTATCAGCGATGAGCAGCAGATCACCCTGCGCGCCCGCGTCGAGAACGTGACCGATCGCAACTACTGGGCCTCGGCGGGTGGGTATCCTGGCGCGGGCTACCTGACTCTGGGTGCCCCACGCACCTTCATCGTATCGACCACGCTGGATTTCTGAACATGCACAGGTTTGCCTGATGTTGAGCACCGCTTCATTGAAGATCTGGTCCTGGCTGCATACCTGGACCAGCCTGGTCTGCACGGTATTCATGTTGCTGCTGTGCCTGACCGGCTTGCCATTGATTTTCCACCACGATATTGGCCATCTGCTGGGGACCGAGGCTGAGCCGGCCGAGATGCCGGCTGACACCCCGCACATCAGCCTGGACCGCGTGCTGGACATCGCCAAGCAACGGCACCCGGATCTGGGCGGGATGTTTCTCTCCATGGAGCAGGACGAGGATCGCATCTGGTATCTGACCATGTCGCCCACGCCACGCGCCCATGAAGGGCTCAAACAGGTGGCCGTGGATGCCCGAACCGGCGAAATCCTGGTGGAGCCGCAGCTGGAAAGCGGCTTCATGTATGTCATCAACAGTCTGCACATTGACCTGTTTGCCGGATTACCCGGCATGCTGTTTCTTGGTTTCATGGGCTTTCTACTGCTGATATCGCTGATCTCTGGCACGGTGCTGTATGCACCCTTCATGCGCAAACTGCGTTTTGGCGAGGTAAGGCGCGAGCGCACCCCGCGCATCAAGTGGCTTGATCTGCACAATGTACTGGGGATCGTTACGCTGGTCTGGTTCTTTGTCGTCGGCAGCACCGGCGTCATCAACGCCTGGGCTGATTTGCTGGTAGACCACTGGCAGGACACGCAGCTCAGCGAGATGGTCGCACCCTATGCTGACAAGCCCGTACCGGAGCAAATTGGCTCACTGGAGGCGGCGGTTCAGGCGGCACGTGAACGGGAGCCGGATATGCGTGTGCAGTTCGTCGCCTTCCCCGGTACCAGCTTCTCCAGCCCTCACCACTATGGCGTCTTTATGCGTGGCAACGAGCCGCTGACCTCGCGCCTGTACAAGCCTGTTCTGGTCGATGCCAGCACCGCCGAGATCACCGACAGCCGCGAGCTGCCCTGGTACTTCAAGGTATTGCAGATATCTCAACCGCTGCACTTTGGCGATTACGGCGGGCGGGGCGTGCAAATGCTCTGGGCGCTACTGGATATCATCACCATAGTGGTGCTCTGCAGCGGGCTGTATCTGTGGTTTGCCAAGCGCCGCAAGCGAATCACGCCATCCCAAACCTCGGACCAACAGTCCCGGCAACTGACAGAGGGGCAATCATGATCACCCCTGATAAAAGCAGCGTGCGGCAGATCTGGTTATGGCCCAGTGTATTTGGACTGCTGACCGCTGCAGGACTGATCGCCGCACTCCTGGGCGATGGCTGGTGGGATGCGGCATCTACCCTGGCGCTGGGTATCGTGACACTGGTCTGCATCCGAATTTGGCTGATACCGCGCCCCCTTCTGCCAGTTAGGCGGCGCATCGGCAAAAAACCTGAGCATTACATCTGCGACGCCGCAAAAAACCATGCCGCTGGAATGACAACGCACGAAGGAAAAATCCGTGATCGCTTGCCGAGAGGGTAAACTGCTGCAACGGATTCATTGGCATCTGGTCAGACTGAACAGGGTGCAGGGTAAACCCTCTCTCCAGGCTGGCCATGCATGTCACCAAAACGGGTAACCTTCATGCTTGTCTATTTTTTGATCGCCTGCGACCGCCTTGAAGAAAAGCGGGAGAAAAAACTCAGGCAGAACCTGCCGGAATTGCAGGCAGCCCTGCAGGCCTATGTTGAGGCCAACACAGCCAACCATGTCAGCCTGATCAATGATTGCGACAGCGACGCCTGTGAAGACTGGCAACTGGGCATCACCCAGCCGATAACCAAGAACATTCACCTGAACTTTCCAGTCAGCCTGTTCAACCGCCTGGCCAAGCAATACGGCATTGATTGTGAGGTGGGCTATATCGAAGACGACAGCCGCGAGCCGGTCAGTTATTTCGGCAAACAGGAAGGGCCCGGTGAAGCCTTTCTGATCGCCGAGTATCTGACCCTGTAGCAGAGACCTTGTTGGCCTGCCAGCGCCCGCTGACAGCCTGATCTCAGCGAGGATTTTACTGCCGTGCCTGGCATGGGCATGGCGGCGCTGGCGCCAGAACCTGATTGGACGAGAGGAGTTCGGCGCACTCCGAAGGGCTTGCCCCTGCATCAGCCATAGGCAGACTGATTTGCCCTCACATTAACAGCATGGCCGACGTCAGAAATTCGGATGTCAGCCATACCGTCAGTCATGACCTCACCCAATGGTATCTACAATGCCGCCTTCCACCCTCAAGGCCGCGCCCGTGGTGGCCGAGGCTTGCGGCGAGCAGGCATAGACCACCATATTGGCGACCTCGTCGGTACTGGCAATGCGCTGGATAATCGAAGAAGGCCGTTTGGCCTGAACGAACCGGTCACCCGCTTCCTGCAATGACAACCCACTTGCATCGGCCATCGGCTGAAGTATCTTGCCGACCCCCTCGGAGAGGGTCGGACCGGGCAACACAGCATTGACTGTCACACCCGTACCGGCCAGCCGTTTTGCCAGACCACGAGCAACCGACAGATTGGCTGACTTGGTAAAGCCGTAATGAATCATGTCGGCAGGGATGTTCAGGCCAGACTCAGACGAGATAAACACCACTCGCCCCCAGCCCTGATCGACCATCGCCGGCACATAGGCGCGAGATACTCTCACCCCCGAGAGCACATTGACGTCAAAGTATTCCTGCCAGAGTTCGTCAGAGGCCTCAAAAAAATCCTTCATCCCAAAGATACCCAGGTTATTCACCAGAATATCGGCCTTCGGTTCTGCAGACTGCAACTGTGTCAGACCCTCAGGCTTGCTCAGGTCCGCTGCAACACCGCGCACCTGCGCCTCGGGCAATAGGTTACGCAGCTTTTTCAACGCTGCGTCTACGCTCGCCTGTTTGCGGCCATTCAGCACCACGGTCGCACCCGATGCGGCGAGACCCTGAGCAATGGCAAAACCGATGCCCTCAGTGGACCCGGTAACAATGGCGATTTTTCCAGACAGATCGATGTGCATGGTATTTCCTCTGTGAACAGCGAGATCAGCAGTCAAGTACGCCGCAGTGATCAACAAAAGACAAGGTTAGCCTCCCGTTTTTACACTATTTGTTGTTGCTGGACGCGACAGGAGGACGCGGGATGGATGGTCATTTTGAGTCGCTATCCCGGGGTGCCCCGCTGTAACAACAGGGCCCATCAAGCAAAAAAGGGAGACACCGGAAAACCCGGTGACGCTGCCCGACCACCGGGGCTAATGCATTAACTAGCCGCACTCGGGGCTTTCTGCTCAGGTACCTTTACTCAGAATGTGGGTGGGCTTGCCATCAATAGTGAACTGGTTTTTCTCTTGCCAATACTGACGGATCCCGGCCTCCCCTTTTTTCACTGCCCAGTTGTTCAGCAGCTCACGCTCAGCCACATACTGATATAGAGGCACCGACATGCCGCAGGAGGTTTGCACCAGATCCACAGCCAGATCAAAGATTTGCCTGGCACCGGGCAAAGGCGTGAAGTGGGCAAAAAGCGCCGGCCACTGCGGATCATCACGATGGATAACACGGGCCTGGCCAAACACCCGAAGAATCATCGGGTCACCTTCAAAGGACGTGAACATCAGCGTCATGCGCGGATTCTCTTGAACATGCGCGGCGGTTTCATTGCCACTGCCCGTCACGTTCAACCAGATGACGCGCTCCGCATTGAGCACCCGCAACGAATCCATCCCCTTGGGTGACACATTCACCCGCCCATCATCAGCCGCGGTACCGACAAAAAACAGCCGCTGCCGTTCGATAAAGCCTTTAAGGGTGTCTGAAATGGTCTGGTACTGCTTGCCCATCTGAATGCTCCATGCAAAAAACTGCAGTCTTGAATCAACGAGGATCCACCCAATCAGCCAAGATTGTCACTACCCCGTCATGCCTTCACCATCAGGTATGTCCCGGCGCCCAGCATCAGCCCTCCAGCCGCCAACTCAACTGCACGCCCGGGCTTTCGCCCCCTGACCAGCAGGATCAACCTGCTGGCCGCGCAGGCATATGCCAGTTTCACACCGCCCACCGCCACCAGGGTGACCAGCACAATAATCAACAGATCAGCAGCGCCAAGCGCCGTCAGATCTACAAACAAGGGGAACAGACTGGCATAGAAGAAGATGGCTTTCACATCGCCCAGGGTAATGAGCAAGCCAGACAGCAGGCTTGCCGGCAAACTGGTAGCGGCCCGGCCCAGCGGGATCCGGATTGACCGTCTGGTCCGCACAAGACTTATCCCCAGCCAGATGAGGTAAAGTCCAGCGAGATACTTCAAAACCAGAAAAAAGCCGCCCATCACATCAGCCAGCATTGCCAATCCGGAAATCGCCAGGAATACGAATACCAGATCCCCCATCACAATACCCAGTGCGACAGCCGCGCCATGTTTGAACCCGACCGTCGCCGACCGCGCAACAACCAGTGCGACACTGCTGCTGGGCACCAGCGCCAACAGGGCCATTAGCGTAAACAGGCCGGCTATCTCCAGCAAGCTCATGGTGTTCCTCCGTATCCGCTAGCCCATATCAAGCCGGCACCCGAAGATCAGTCACCTCCGCAGCCACCACCATCGCCATCACCGCCAAAAAAGCCACTACCACACCCATCACTGGAACCTGCATCGCGCGATCTGCCTTTGTGGCCGATACGAATGCCAACCCAGACCAGCAGCGCCACAACCGATAACGCAAAGAGAAAGGGAAAAGCAAAGCCTTCAATCAAGCCGCTCGACTTGAAGTCACCGAAAGCATAAGCCAGCGAGCCAACCAGCAAGATCAAGAAAAGAGATTTCATGCGCCCCCTTTTGCTAAGCGGAAAATACAGCCTGATCGTGGCAATCATGGCACCGAGCTGCTGTTGCGCCAACCTGATAGAACCTTCAAACCGGAGGCCCGAAACTCCAGCTTGTCGGATCAGAATATCCCGCACATCCCGCACAGTGTCTGCAGCATCAGCAATTCAAATCCAGCTTTCGGTTCTTGTACCAACCAATGCAGCCGATAACCAGAAAGCCGATCCCCATGACCAGCAGAAACCACTGCGGTTCGCCGTAATCCATGCTCTGGTACAGACCAAAGCCGGTGAAGACCAAACCGAAAAAGAAATGTATCAGCAGGCCCGTTGGCATCAAGGTTGGTTTACTGCCGATGGCATAGATCTGTTTACTCTTGTCGATTATCTGGTTCTGCTCGTCAATCTCGTGAGTACACTCGGCAGAACAGGACAAGCCCCGTCCCATATCGATTGCGCAAACGGCACAAACGGCTTTGCTGCAACTCTTGCAGATGCCAACCGACTCATTGTCGCGGTGGTTAAAGCATTTCATTTCAGCTTTTATCTCCAAAGCTTGCCTGCTGACAGCGCGGAGCCATTCCGACGGCTGAAGTAAGCAGCAGAAGGCTTTCCCTTTTAATCTGATTCAGTCTGGCGTTTAAGACATCCTTTGACCTGTGAAGCTAATACACAACTTAAGACTAGGCCACGCAAGAAAGACCCCAAAAATCATCAGCCCCATACCCAACCATGGACAAAGATCATACTCGACCGCCCAGGCTCCGAGTTTACTGATCAGACGCTTTCCCGATGAAGCATTGATCAGAAAGCCACAGCTCCCTGATACAAGACTGTGAAAACCAAGCCCAAAAAAACTTGTTCCCAAAGAAAGCACCAAAATGGCATGGCCCCAGGCCAACAAGCCTGCCTGTCTGAAGCGATCAATATATCCACCCGCCCAGAAGCAAAAGAGCGAGACTATGAGTAAGGTAGTAGAGCAGACTGTCAGGAAGAGTACGTAACCACCAAGGCCCATATCGAAAATTGCAACGTTAATGGCGATGGCCACCAACATGATGAAAAACAGGAAAAAATATCTCACAAGCTGTCCCTGCGCGTCATTGAGCCAACGAACAAAACGCTCAAGCCTTACTACTGGCTTACATAGTCGCGGATTGCCGCTTCATGAAATGCATCTAACGCCCTAGCCAGATCACGGTCTATCTTCGGTTTGATCTTGTTCATGTTATTAAAGCTCTCGCTCATGGAAAGCTTCATGATTTCTATGATCTCATCGGCATTGAAGTGACGCATGGACTCTGCTTCATCCATGGGGATCCCCGTTTTTTGTGCGGAAAAAGCCATGTCGAAAAACTGCTTGATCTCAGGCTTCTGGGTTAAACGATCCAGCTCCAGCAAATCATCCATGGAAACATGACGCGCATAGACACGCGCCGCTATCAACTCATAGTCATCGGCCGTCACATTGGCCAGACTGCGCTGAGCCACCTCCGCCAGCCCCGGCTGATTTATCGCTTCCAGCTCCATGTCAGACTTCATGGTTTCCAGCAATGCCTGGCCTACGCCAATGTTGTTGAGAAAACGCGTGGCTGCCGCGACATGCTCAGGGCTCTGCTGATTCTGTCTTGGTAGTGTCTGCTGTTGTGGTGGCGCAGCCTGGGGAAGCGGTGTTGCAGCCTGGGGGCGTGGTGGTGCTGTTTCACAGCCGACGACAAACAGCAGAACCAGCATCAGTAACGCTGACCATCTAACCTTCACGTACATCATGTGTATCCTTACTCATTAGTATGTTGATCTGCTGGCAGACATTTTACCTGCCCAACGCCAACGCCAGGCGCTCGTTGCATTCGCGCCACTCCGGTCCGACTCGGGTTGGGCCATGGCCAGCGGGCATTGGCTGCCAGGGTTATCTACCACGTGGTCAGTCTCTCACGAAAAGCCAGCGAGCTGAATGGCAGGCGCAACAACCCCTGCCTATCCATAAAAACTCCACCAAAACCCGCTAGACTGTCAGTAGCGCCTCACCACACAGGACACACCCATGGCTATCGACAACAACCGCTTGCTGCTGGAGCTTGAAAAACAACGGCGAGAAATCAACCGCAACATCATTAATGCCGCCATACCCGAACTGAGCCTTGAGGCGCTCAATCCGATGCTGACCATGGTGGCACAGGCACGTAAAAACTACCTCTGCTGCCTCACCGATATGGCCAAAACCTGCCAGGGCAAAGCGCCCGATAGCGAGCAAATAGCCACCTTGCGGACATTCAGGGAAACCTATGACGAGCTGGTCAGCGCGGCCAACGCCCTGGAAACCGCAATTCAACGCGACTACCTGGATGTGCGCACAAGTCGCCGTTAAGCCATTATCGCCAGCAGCCACACTTTGGCTTCAACGTTATTCTGCGCTGCCTGGCTCGGGTCACATGAGCATTAACAAAGCAATTTTCATCTAAACCCTTTTTTCGGACAACCTGATCACGCTGCGTGTTTGCCTGCCGTTAAACACGCAGGCGAAGTCGCAGAAGATAGCAATAGTTATTATTTAATAATCATTCTGATTATCAGTAGTTCTAACTTCCTGCGCTATATTGTATGTCTTAATGTTGTGGATATTGAACATTGAATTGTCAGACCCTATTCTCGATCGGGTAAATGCTCATCACACAAATCAATTTATTCAACATCAACAATATATAAACTTGAGGCAATATCATGATTAACGAAAGTCGTCGTAAATTCATGCGTCACAGCTTGCTCGGCATGGCTGCCTTACCCCTTGGTATGGGTATTCTGACCCAGCGGGCTTTCGCCCAGACCCTTACACCACTGGACCCATCAAACCCTCAAGCCAAGGCACTGAACTACGTTACAGTCGCTGAAGAAGCCGCCGGCCACCCAGCTTATGCAGCGGGCGAGCACTGTGCCAATTGCGCGCTCTTTCAGGCAGCCAACAATGGCTGCTCACTGTTCCCGCAGAATTCGGTTGAGTCAAACGGATGGTGCCAGGTCTGGGCGCCGAAAGCCTAGCCGTCGTCCAGAAGTAATAACTAAGCAGCCGGGGCCGATTTCTTGATTAATTGGCTCCGGTTTATTTCACAAGTTTGTGCATGCAGTGAACTCCATAATTCCCCGCTTGTAAAACCCCCTGCCCACCTCTGCATCAAACTTAATAGTTCTACCCTGGTTGCAATACTTTTATTACCATCGACCCTGGTTTAACTAAAAGTCACTCACTTTGTTAAAGTCCATTATGTTAATTACATAGCCGTTTTTTGGTCATCACCGAAGCGATACGCTAAACC